>JAJRQU010000104.1 GCA_024280095.1 Alphaproteobacteria bacterium
ATACGGCACAAACCCTTGAGGATTTTTTTCCAGATATGCCGCCGCCTTATGTTCCCCGGCCAGAATGGACAGAGGGATATGCGTGCAATCCAGCCCCTTGACATTCAGGGCGATCCGCACCCGGTAGGCGGTTGAAGATCTGAAATATCCATAAAGTTCCATGCTTATTCCCTTAGGGTGTATATTGTTTGACGACCTGATCAATACGGCCAAAAATAGTCTTGCCCTCAGCGTCGAACATATCAATTTCCACCCGGTCGCCAAAGCTCATAAAGGGCGTTGACGGCTTGCCATCCTTTATGGTCTCCAAACAGCGCACCTCGGCCAGACAACAAGAACCGTCTGCCGAACCTTTGTTGGATACGGTGCCGCCGCCGATCACTGTGCCCGCCATAAGAGAACGCGTTTTGGCCACATGATTAATCAGCTGGGCAAAATCAAACGTCATATCTATGCCCGTATTGGGGCTGCCGATTGTTTCACCGTTTAAGATGGCATGGAGCGGCAGATGTATTCTGGTGCCGTCCCATGCGTCGCCCAATTCATCGGGCGTGACAAATACCGGAGAAAAGGCCGTCCAGGGTTTGGATTGATAAAAACCAAATTGCTTGCCAAGTTCAGCAGGGATTAGATTTCGTAAAGAAACATCATTCAAAATACCGATCAGCTTGATATGCCCCTTGGCATTTTCAGTGGTCACACCAGCCGGCACATCATCGGTGATCACGGCCACTTCGGCCTCAAAATCTATGCCCCATGCTTCGGATTCCACCTCAATATCATCGCGCGGCCCAATGAAGGCATCGGACGCGCCCATATAAACAAGGGGATCATTCCAGAAGCTTTCCGGCAATTCCGCGCCGCGCGCTTTGCGCACCAACTCCACATGAGTCACATATGCGCTGCCATCAACCCAGTGATAGGACCGCGGCAGCGGGGCATCACAGGCGGCGGGGACAAATTCTTCGCCTTCCAGCTTGCCCGCTTGCAAATTATCATAAATGGCCATCAGTTTTGGTTCGGCTTGCGCCCAACCTTCAAGGGCCGCCTGCAGGGTGGGGGCAACGGCTTCTGCGGATACATAACGGCTCAGGTCTTTGGAAACCACGACCAATTTCCCGTCACGTCCATGTTTTAATGAGGCTAATTTCATATCTCTATTCCATTCCGTTAAATATCTTCCCGCATCAGCGGAGAATTATGACTTAAAAATCAGGTGACACAAAGCGCAAACTAAGGTTATTTTACAATTTGGCTTTAATATAATATATATTTATAGTTACAAATGAAACCTGTTTCAAGATATTTAAGAACTAAAATATAAAAGGCGAGTGATAGCATATGACAGATAATAAAGATAACGCGCTGGTTCTGGAAAATTTTTTACCGTACCGGCTGTCATATCTCACCAATATTATCAGCCATCAATTGGCCCAGCTCTATACAACACAATTTGATATTACCCCCCATGAATGGAAAATTCTGGCGATCCTTAATCGTTACCCAAATATTTCTGCGGCAGATGCGGGCGAAAGAACCGCCATGGACAAAGTGGCCGTCAGCCGGGCCGTCAAAGGATTATCTGAAAAATCTCTGCTTCACAAAATATTTTCCAGAGAGGACAAACGGCGTTCTGTGTTGAATCTTACAGGTCAAGGCACAGATTTATTCCATAAAATCGCGCCGCTTGTCACCGATTATGAAAATGCCTTGCTGGCTATATTAACGAAGCAGGAGCAGGAGCAGCTCAGCCAGCTTCTTGACAAATTGACCCACCATGTGACAACGGAAAAATCTTAACCTTCGCTCTCATGAACGCAACGATCAACGATGTCTGAATTCTGCGGGAAATACTGATCAAACAGGGTGGCAATAGCCCGAAGGTAAGGCTGCCCTGCCTCTGTCAGGCCATATGCCCTCCCTGTGCGATCAAGATAACCCACGGCCACCAACCTCTCCAAATCAATTTTCTCTGCCGCAAAATCATGGGCAATATTATGTTTTTCAGCAATGGCCCACGGATCAACCGCAAAAACGCTCATCAGGGTGGATATAATCTCCCGGTACATAATATCCATGGCGTCAACTTTCAGGCCGCGCCGCGCCGGAAGGACGCCCTTCTCAAGGAAATCCACATAAGACTTTAAGTCAGGACTATTCTGAGCATACCCCTCCGGCAGAGAACCGATGGCAGAGGCCCCAAAGCCGATCATCGTCGTTGCGGGATCCGCGCTATAGCCTTGAAAATTACGTTTCATGCGGCCTTCTTCGCGGGCGGCGATCAGGCTGTCCTCCGGCAAGGCAAAATGATCCAGCCCGATGGCCTGATAGCCAAATTCCTGTAACTTGCGGCTGGCCAGTTCAAACATGGTTTGCCGCTCGCCTTGCTCTGGCAAATGATGCTTGTCCATCATCTGCTGATGTTTTTTCATCCACGGCACATGAGCATAACCAAAAAGCGCGATGCGGGACGGGCGATATTCATTGGTCTTGACCACGGTTTCCTCGATGGTCTCCAAAGTTTGCCGAGGCATGCCGTAAATCAGATCAAAATTAATATCCGTGATCCCCGCATCCCTGAACCAGCGTATATTATCCGTGATAAGCGCATCGGGCTGAACCCGGTTTATCGCCTCCTGAACATGAGGATTAAAATCCTGTATGCCAAAACTTGCCCGGTTAACGCCGCTTTTTGCATAGGCCTTTACCTTTTCTTCGGAGCAGGTGCGCGGGTCGATTTCAATCGCAATTTCCGCATCCGGCAGAATATCA
>JAJRQU010000105.1 GCA_024280095.1 Alphaproteobacteria bacterium
CCCCCGCGCAGATTTGTTAAATCTTTTCTGAATGGTTTCAAGACTTTTGATCACCTTTGCAAGATCAGCAGGGTTATTTGCCGCCCAGTCTTTTTGCGGGGCAAGGCGAATACGCGCGCCATTTGCACCGCCGCGCTTATCTGTACCGCGGAAGCTGGAAGCCGAAGCCCAGGCCGTTCTCACGAGGTCAGACACGCTAAGGCCGGATTTAAGAATTTTGGCCTTTAATTTGCTGATATCTTTGGCATTGACCAGCTTATGATCGACTTCTGGAATCGGATCCTGCCAGACCAATTCTTCCTTGGGAACCATAGACCCAAGATAACGGGATCTCGGCCCTAAATCACGGTGAGTCAGCTTGAACCATGCTCTGGCGAAGGCCTTTTCAAAATCTTCCGGATTGTCCAGAAAGCGTTTGGAAATTTTACGGTATTCAGGGTCAAATTTCAGCGCAAGATCCGTCGTGAACATCATTGGCGCGTGGAATTTATTGGAATCATGCGCGTCAGGAACCAATCCTTTGGTATTTTCATTCTTGGGTATCCATTGAATCGCCCCTGCCGGGCTTTTTGTCTGAACCCAGTCGAAGATGAACAGATTGGAAAGAAACATATGCGTCCATTGTGCGGGAGCCGATGTCCATGCGCCTTCCAGGCCACTGGTGATGGTATCCGCACCTTTGCCCGTGCCGCATTTGTTTTTCCATCCAAACCCCTGTTCTTCAATGGGGGCGTCTTCAGGGGAGGGTCCTACGCATTCTTCAGGACTGGCAGCGCCGTGAGCTTTGCCGAAGGTATGACCGCCCGCAATAAGCGCGACGGTTTCTTCATCATTCATCGCCATGTTAGCAAAAGTTTCCCGAATGTCATGGGCGGCCAATAGGGGATCAGGGTTACCGTTAGGCCCCTCCGGGTTCACATAAATAAGGCCCATACGTGTGGCGGCCAACGGCTTTTCCAGTTTTCTGTTTCCACTGTGACGCTTGCTGCCGAGCCATTCACCTTCAGGGCCCCAGTAAACCTCTTCTGGCTCCCATTGATCAATGCGTCCTCCGGCAAACCCGAGTATATTGAAACCCATATCTTCCATGGCTATGGTGCCGGCAAGAACCATCAGGTCACCCCAGGAAATCTTGTTGCCGTATTTCTTCTTGATGGGCCACAGAAGGCGTTGTGCTTTATCCAGACTTACATTATCCGGCCAGCTGTTCAACGGTGCAAAGCGTTGCATGCCACCATCAGAGCCGCCCCGGCCATCAAACGTACGATAGGTGCCCGCGCTATGCCATGCCATGCGGATGAAAAATGGCCCGTAATGGCCATAATCGGCAGGCCACCAATCCTGTGATGTGGTCATCAGGCTTTGAAGGTCTTGCTTTACGGCTTCAAGGTCAAGGGTTGCAAATTCTTTGGCGTAATTAAAACCGGGCCCTGTGGGGTCAGACTTCGCAGAATGAAGACGCAGTGGTTGCAGGTTTAGCCTGTTTGGCCACCAGTAATCATTACTTACTTGAATATTTTTCGCATTATTTTGCGTCATTGCAGGAGCACTCAATGCTGTGGCTGATAGGCCAAGAGTTGCAACCAGAGCAATTAATGAGACAGTTTGTTTAAGCATTTTTCATTCCTTCTTTAAGTGGTTGGTTAAAAAATCAGGTGGTTTGTAAATATTAAAAGTCAGGCATCGCTCATGACGTTATTTATGCGCGATAGCCTTTTCGGTAAAAAGATAATCCTTGAGTTCTTTATCGAAAGTTGAATCCTGTCGGCGTATCCATTCAAGAACCATGGCGGCATGTTCCTTTTCTTCATCCCGGTTATGGATGAGAATAGCTTTAAGCTCTTCATTCTTGCAGGCATCAACCCGTTGATTATACCAGTCAACGGCCTCCAGTTCCTCCATAAGGGATGTGATGGCCCTGTGCATATCTCTGGTTTTGTCAGAGAGTTCTTCTATGGGTTCGTGATATCCTTCGTTTGCCATTTTCTATTCCTTATGTTGTATGTTTCAGTGGTAATAGGCCATTAAAAATTTGAAAATCAGTATAACATGCCATGAATTAGAACTCTCTTATTAAATAGTCAAAAGCACTAAGGGCGGCTTTGGAGCCTTCCCCCATGGCGATGACAATTTGTTTGTAGGGAACAGTTGTCACATCACCGCAGGCAAATATCCCGGCTTCGCTGGTTTGTGACCTTTCGTTGATAATAACTTCACCGTAGGGAGACAGGGCGACGACATCTTTAATGAAGGCGCTATTGGGGACGAGACCAATTTGCACAAAGATACCGGACAGGTCTTTCTGATAGACCTGCCCATCGGCTCTGTCCTGATATTCAATAGCGGTGACATTTTTCCCGTCGGAAAGAACCTGTTTCGTTTCAACATTTTTCAAGATCGTAATGTTATCCCGGTTTTCCGCCTGATCGACAAGAATTTTATCGGCTTTCAGGTCCGGTAAAAACTCAAATACTGTCACAGATTTAACGATGCCGGAAAGGTCAATCGCGGCTTCAATTCCTGAGTTGCCTCCGCCGACAACCGCAACGTCTTTGTCTTTAAAGAAGGGGCCGTCACAATGCGGGCAATAAGCAACGCCATTGCCGATATTCTCTTTTTCTCCGGCTATGCCAAGCTCGCGCCATTTAGCGCCCGTGGCGATGATAACCGTTTTTGTTTCTATAATTTCGCCCGAGGATAGGTGGAGTTTTTTGATGCGCCCTTTTTCGATACGGTCAACGCGCAAATGCTCTTTTCTTGTAATGGTATAATCATCCATATGGGAAAGCAAAGCGCCTGTTAATTCGGGGCCGGTGGTTTGCGGGACAGAAATGAGATTCTCAATCGCCATGGTATCTTTGACCTGCCCCCCAAATCTGTCGGCGATAATGGTGACGGCCAAGCCCTTGCGCGCGCCATAAATTGCGGCGGCAATACCGGCGGGCCCGCCGCCGATGATGGTAATATCCTGCAGCGGCAATGGTTCGGATTTCTCTGCTGCGGCTGTCTTGGGGGCAAGCTGCATTAATTTTTCTAATATTACAGCGGTGTCAATTTTACCGTTGGCAAAAAGTTTCCCATTCAAAAGCACCGTCGGGACGCCCTGAATGTTATATTTCTCTATTAAATCCGGGAAGAGCCCGCCATCAATCGTCTCGGTGCTGATAGTGTCGTTTAAGATTGAAAATTGATTAAGCGCCTGTACAACATCCGGACAGTTATGACAGCTGAGGCTCATAAAGACTTGAAAGTTTAATGGCTCATCAATATTTTTGATAAGGGACTGGATGCTGTCATCCAGCTTAAGGGGCGTGCCTGAAGAATGCAGCAGGGCAAGGATCAGGGAATTAAATTCATGCCCGCCCGGCAAACCGGAAAAACGGATGCCCTGATCTTTTCCATCGGCCTCGAGCAAGAAACTTATGGGGCTTGCAAGGCTGCCCTTTGTGTCGCGTTCCTCAAAAACAATATTTTCCGATACCGTAGACAGTTGGGATAGAAATTCTACTAATTCGGCACGCTTTTCATGCTCACCCGTTTGCAGAACCAGCGTAATCGTATTTTGCATGTTTGCCGTAAAGTTTTTCAATGAGGCTAATATGTCATTCGTTAACATTGGTTTTCTCTCTTCATACTGTTTAACTGTCGGAATGGCGGGTTGTTTCATTCACAACCCGCCACAGATTTTCTCTGTTTAGATTTTGCCGACAAGGTCAAGGCTTGGGGTTAATGTCTCTTCACCGGCTTCCCAGGCCGCAGGGCAGACTTCACCATCATGGTTTGCTACATATTGAGCGGCCTTGACTTTACGCAGCATATCTTTTGCAGAACGGCCAATGCCAAGGTCATGAATTTCTGCAACTTTGATAATACCTTCTGGATTGACAAGGAATGTCCCGCGCAGCGCCAGCGCCTCTTCTTCAATCATGACATCGAAACCGCGTGTGATAGTGCCTGTGGGGTCGCCGATCATCGGATAGTTGATTTTGCCGATGGCTTCGCTGGTATCATGCCAGGCTTTGTGGCAGAAATGTGTGTCTGTTGACACTGAATAAACTTCCACGCCCAGCTCTTGCAGCTCCGGGTAATATTTGGCCATATCTTCGAGTTCTGTTGGACAGACAAATGTAAAATCCGCCGGATAGAAAAGAAAGATTGCCCATTTTCCCTTCACGTCTTCACTTGTAATGGTTTTGAATTCATTTGCGTGAAATGCTTCGGCTGTAAATTCAGGTATTGATTTATTAATCATGCTCATTTTGTTATCTCCAAAAATATAAATGTTTTCATTAATTGCGGCTCAACTTGAAAATAACCTAACAAGAAAAAAGAAATAAATAAAATATATTGTTTTTATCGTTACAATAAGTATATCTTATCGATATGAATTTACGTGATTTGAAATATCTGGTGGCTGTGGCCGACCATTTGCATTTTGGCAAGGCCGCCAAGGCGTGTCATGTGAGCCAGCCGGCCCTGAGCATGCAGATAAAAAAACTTGAACAATATCTTGATATTCAAATATTGGAGAGAAGCAACAAAAGCGTTCTTGTTACGGATTTGGGCCAAAAAATCATTGCCCGCGCGCGGCATGTCTTGCAGGGGGCCGCAGAAATAGAAGATATGGCAGCCATGAATAAAGCGCCCTATGTGGGGAATTTAAGGCTTGGGGCTTTTCCCACAATAGCGCCGTATTTCCTGCCGCTTATTGTGCCGACAATATCACAGAAATTTCCAAAACTCAGATTGTTATTGTTAGAGGCAAAAACGGAAGATCTGGTTGATAAGTTGACGCGCGGTAAGATAGATGCCGCCTTGCTTGCGACCACAGAAGCGCCCAAAATTCTGCAATCCCATCCCATATTTCGGGATGAATTTATTTTTGCGGTTCCCAAAGACCATGAGAAGGCGTCTCAAAAATCAGTGGATAAAGAATATTTACTACAGCAGCCTTTGTTGCTGCTTGAGGAGGGGCATTGCCTGCGGGATCAGGCGCTCGATTATTGTCGTTTAAGTCCCGTCAGTACAGAGTATGATTTTCAAGCCACAAGTCTGGAGACCTTACGGCAAATGATTGCCGCAGGTGTTGGCGCCACTCTGTTGCCGAAGATCGCCATGAGACCGGATGACGGCATTAAATATATTAAAATCAAACCCGCCGCGCCTTATAGAACAATATCTCTGGTATGGCGGAAATCATCAGCAAAGCAAGCGTTCTTGACCGAGCTCGCAGAGCTTATGAAGTTATGTTACATGAGTTAAAATATTTGGATTGTCGGGCAGGGGTATCTTTGGTTATCCAAAACAACCTCTCTTTCCTTTTTTTCGAATATAGGCTAATATATGGTTTAACTGAAAAGAGAGGTCATATCGATGAGTAAAGCCAGAGCACGTGAGCGCAAGAAAAAAAGATTGGCCCGGGCGCATGAAACAGGCGCAGGCACTATCCCCGCTGCTGTGGCAGAGCAAAAACATAATCCCGGCAAATTTAACCCTCAATTAAATAAAGGCGGCAAAAGCGGCGGCGGCAAGAACATCCCCAACCTCGCAGCCTCCAGCCGCGGCGCCGCGCGGTCAGGTTAAGGATACACCAACTGCCTTTTCCCAAAAACCTGCACATACAGGCCCAAAAAAATGGCACCCCCACCACGTTTCGAACGCGCACCCCCCCCCAGATTTCCCCTCCCATAACGTCCCGGTACGTTATGGGGTGCAAACAAGGCTAAGCGATATGATAAATAGTATACTGTCCCCTATATTCCCCTATATTCCCCCGCAATGGCCTGCTTCTTCCAGCCGCTGATCTGGTTGGGGTGAACCTCATAACAGGCGGCAAGGTCCTGAATGGTCCTGTCTCCCCGCAAAACCGCAAAAACAACCCTCTTCTTGAAGGCCGATGTAAAGCGACGTCTC
>JAJRQU010000106.1 GCA_024280095.1 Alphaproteobacteria bacterium
GGCATTAAGCTGCATTTCCAGACGGCGCGGGTTTTCCTCTCGGCCAATGGACAGGATACCTGTCAGATAAAGTAAGTTGAGCGTCGATTCATTGTGGGAATTCCTTTCCGCTTTGCTGGAAAGGGGGATGAGAACCATATGAGCTAAAATAGCGCCATAAAAAGTTGTCAGTAATGCCACCGCCATCGCGGGCCCAATCGTGCTTGGGTCACTAAGATTTCCGAGCATTTGTACAAGCCCAACCAATGTTCCAATCAATCCCATCGCAGGGGCCACTTCGGCTGAACGACGCAGTAAATCAACACTTTTTGATTGAATGGTGGCATTGGAATAAATTTCCTGTTTCAGGATAGTCTCAATTTCTTCGGGTTTTGCGCCATCAATGGCCAATTCCAAACCTTTTTGCAGAAAAGGTTCGTCATCTAAAGTCTTGCTGACTTGATCTAGCGCAATAACACCGCCGCTTCGGGCCTTTTCCGCGATTTTAATCATGGTGACGCCGACTTCTTGCGGGTCGTTGGTTTTATAGGACATCATCCGCCATAAGGCGCTGGGAATCTGCGTAAGATCCTTCACAGAAAAACTGACGACAGTTATGGCAATTGTGCCGCCCAAAACGATAAGGACTGATTGTAAGTTGACAAAATCCCATGGTGATCCGCCAATGACCATAGCAGAGATGATCAGTCCAAAACCTGCGATTATTCCTAAAAGTGTTATCACTTCTTACTTTCCTGTTTCTTGGCCTGTTTTCTTTGCCCGTTCTTATTGCCCGGACTTATGGCTTTTAGTGTTTATTCGTTGCCCTTAATAATTTCTGTCATGGTAATACCGAGTTTATCTTCCAGAAGGACGACCTCACCACGGGCGACGAGCCTGTTATTCACATAAATATCGATGGCTTCTCCGACCTTGCGGTCCAATTCCACAACTGACCCAGACCCAAGTTTCAGCAACTGGCTCACCGTAAGGTTTGTTATGCCCAGAACGGCGGATACTTTTACCGGAACGTCAAAAACGGCTTCCAAATCGCCCGCGCCTTCCGGTTCTTCATTGCTTTTCTCTTGATTACTGGTATCAGACGCCGTGTCACCTTGATCTAATTCCTGCCAATCCATATTTTCTGTATCAGACATTAGCTGTTAGCCCTTAATATTTTATTGCCATAAGTTATGATTAATGAATGTTTTTTCAGTAATCACGTTTTCTATTAACCATATTTAGCTGTAAAAGACAATTTCCGGAAAATATTCATTCATTTCATCATTCATCCCGGCCTATATTTTCTGTACTTGTTATGGTTTCGGATATTGTTCCAGTTTTTGGATCAATTTCGCTGACGCCTTGTTTTTGATTGGGCGCAGCGGGGGCTTGCTCCGGGGCATCAATGAATAATTTTATAGTATTTTCGATTGTTTTTGTCAGGCTGTTAAAGTCCCGTTCAACGCCGCCGTTGGCCCATTCAACGCGGCAATCACTGACATGGGACATTGGTTCATTGATCAGAACTATTTGCCCCTGATAACCGCTGGCCAGTTTCATTTTATCCATTTTACCCTGCAGCAGGGGAAGAATGGCATCATCCACCCGGATAACAAGGCGTGGCTCTAAGGGGCTATTCTTCAGACATTGATTGACCAACAGTTCAATTTCCGCCAGCGGTGTTTGTTCAACCACTGCGGGCGCCAGTTTTTCGATAATGGCATAGGCAAGCTGCGCCGCTTCTTTATGCATTAAGGAGACTTGTTCTTCTTGACGGGCTTGAAGATTACCGGCGGCAGTGAAAATATTTTGCAGCAGGTTTTCGCAATTTTGCTCAAGGCCGGCCAGAATTTCCGTACGTCCGGCCTCCAGGCCCTGTTCAAAAGCCGTGTTTTGGATGTCTTCCAGCTTGCGATGGCTTGAAGGGCCGCCGCTATCGCTTTCGAAATCATCGTCAAAGGTAAATTTTACAGCCGTCATAATATGTTAAGCCTTAAATGCTAATAAATTAATTCGTCTTCGCTTTTCGTGTCATTAAGCACGATTTCACCGCTGTCGGCGAGGTCTTTGGCGACATTGACAATTTCCATCTGAGCTTCATCGACATCTTTCAAGCGTACGGGCCCCATGGCTTCCATATCCTCTTTCAGGATTTTTGCGGCTCGTTCTGACATGTTGCTAAAGAACATATCCCGAACTTTGTCGGAAGAGCCTTTCATGGCTAAGCCAAGCCGGTCTTTATCAATACCCCGCAGCAGGGTTTGAACGCCGGTAGCATCCAGATTCTGCAAGTCATCAAAGGTAAACATGAGGGCGCGTACTTTTTCTGCGCTTTCTCTGTTTCTATCCTCGAGGGCGGTCAGAAAGCGGGTTTCTGACGCGCGATCAAGATAATTAAAAATCTCCGCAATGGTCTCATGGCTGTCTTTGCGGCTGGTTTTAGCCAGATTATTCATAAATTCAGTCCGCAGGGTTTGTTCCACCTTATCCAGAATATCTTTTTGAACCGGTTCCATACGAAGCATGCGCTGAATGACTTCCATAGAGAATTCATCGGGCAAAACGGTCAAGACAGCGGCGGCATGTTCCGGTTTGATTTTTGACAGAACCACAGAGACTGTTTGGGGATATTCATTTTTAAGGTAGGTCGCGAGAACCATTTCATTCACATTACCAAGTTTATCCCACATGGTGCGTCCCGCAGGGCCGCGAATTTCTTCCATAATCTGCCCGACCCGGTCGCCCGAGAGCATTTTGGAAAGCAAACGTTCCGTATTGTCGAAATTCCCGGTGAGGGAGCCTACAGAGGATACGTCATTGGCAAAATCCAGAAATAAATCTTCAATCACTTTGGAATCAACTGCGCCGAGTGATGACATGGCCAGGGATAGTTCCTTGACTTCTTCATCGTCCAGAAGGTTCCAGATGATTGATCCATTCTCCTCACCAAGCGCGAGCATAAGGGCCGCGGCTTTATCTGAGCTGGACAGGTCTGCCGCCCGCAGAATTTTTTGACTACTCATTTCATATTATCCGTATAACCAACCTCTAACGACGGCAGCGGATTCTTCCGGATGTCGTTCAACAAGTTCCCCGACTTTCTTCAGGGCAGTGGCTTGTATTTTACCTTCTACGGCGGCA
>JAJRQU010000005.1 GCA_024280095.1 Alphaproteobacteria bacterium
ACATTAGCGTAAGCAAAACAAGTATGGATGAAACGCAATGGTGGCTTGAGATGCAATCTGGTTGAGACTGAACTACCTTGAATTATATTCAATGGGACTGAATAGAAATGGTGCCCAGAAGAGGACTCGAACCTCCACGTCTATACAGACACTAGCACCTGAAGCTAGCGCGTCTACCAATTCCGCCATCTGGGCCCAGAGGGGTGATGCATTTGATCTGCAGTGATTACGATTACGCAAAAGGAAAGTCAAGAGCAAAGTCGTTATTGTCCACAGGGCACTAGGCCTAGAAATGAAATATGTAGAATAGGCTGGACTAACCTTAAGGAGAAAGATAAAAAGACAGTAATGATATATAGCTTTCTGGAGGATTTAATGGCACAGCGGTTGGTGACGATTTTTGGTGGTGCGGGCTTTGTTGGGACAACATTGGTCGAACATCTGGCTAAATCCAGCGGGCGCATTCGGGTGGCGGTGCGGCGGCCTAATTCTGCCATGCATGTCAAACCCCTCGGCGAAGTGGGCCAGATACAGGTGGTTCAGGCCAACCTTCGGGATGAAAATTCCGTTCGGGCGGCCATCCAAGGTTCCGATGCGGTGATTAACCTAGTGGGTATTTTATCACAAAGCGGGGCGCAGAAATTTAACGACATTCATGTGAAAGGCGCTGAAACCGTGGCGCGAATTTGTGCCGAGCTTGGGATTGAAACCCTTGTCCATATGTCTGCCCTTGGCGCGGACGAGCAGTCTGAAGCATTATATGCCATAAGCAAAGCCCGTGGAGAGAAGGCCGTAAAGAGGGCTTTCCCGGAGGCCACCATCATTCGCCCAAGCGTAATTTTTGGGGCCGGAGATGGCCTGTTCAACCGTTTTGCGCAGGCCGCGAGCCTGCCAATATTGCCGGTATTTTCCGGCGACACCAAATTCCAGCCCGTCTATGTGGGGGATGTGGCAGAAGTGATGATCAAGGCCACGGCGGATAAGGCGATGCAGGGCGAAACATATGAACTTGGCGGCGCGGACATATATAGTCTGCGTGACATGATGAAGCTTGCGGCGCGGGAAGCCATGCGAAAAGTGTGGTTTGTGGATATACCGGATTTTATCGCGCCCTATCAGGTATTCTTCCTTGGCCTCTTGCCCAATCCGCCGATTACCCTTGATCAGCTTAAAATGCTTAAAACGGATAATGTGGTTCACGCAGATGCACTGGGCCTGCCTGATCTGGGGATATCGCCAACTTTGCTCGGCGCTGTGCTGCCCAACTATCTACACCAATATCGCCCCAAGGGACAATTCGCCGAGAATGTCACTGGTTAGGCCCCTGCTTATGTTTCAAATTGAAAATGAGAAAGTCGCGCAAATATTTGATGCGGGGACAGATTGCATTTCTATGGCTTTGACTTACCATGATGACCAGCGTTCCGTATGATTCTTGGCAGGGTTATAGATAGCTGCCGGGAAACAGGGCCGATTATCACGAAAATGTTTATATTAAACATGCGGCAATAATATATATAATATTGGTGACGTAAATTATGACGACGAGAAATACATATGCATGAAACTGTTCAAGATTATTATGGCCGTCAGCTGCAGAGTACAAGCGATCTGAAAACCGATGCCTGCTGCGATACATCCAGCGTGCCGAATTGGCTGAAAACCCTGTTAAAAAATATCCATCCAGAAGTATTGTCGCGTTATTATGGCTGCGGTCTGGTTTGTCCGCCATTGCTTGAGGGCTGCCGCGTTCTGGATTTGGGCAGTGGCTCTGGCCGTGATGTTTATGCTTTGGCGCAATTGGTTGGCGAGGCCGGCGAAGTTATCGGCGTGGATATGACCGATGAACAATTGGCCGTTGCCGAGGAACATCGGCAATTTCATGTTGAGGCTTTCGGCTATGACAATGTCCGTTTCCTGAAAGGCTATATAGAAAAACTGGATGAGCTGGATCTTGAACCGGAAAGTTTCGATGTTATTGTCTCCAACTGTGTGATCAACCTGTCGCCGGACAAGCAGGCGGTTCTCAAAGGCATCGGACGGTTGCTCAAGCCGGGCGGCGAGTTTTATTTTTCTGATGTTTATGCGGACAGGCGCGTGCCGGAGGCCGTGAAAAATGATCCGGTGCTTTACGGTGAATGTCTGGGCGGGGCTTTATACTGGAATGACTTCATTGCCTTAAGCAAGCAGAATGGCTTTGCCGATCCGCGCCTTGTGGAGGATCGCCCGCTGGAGGTTACGGATCCAGCATTATCAGCGCAGGTTGGAAATTTGCGGTTCTATTCGGCAACCTATCGTTTGTTTAAACTGGAAAATCTGGAACCGGCCTGCGAAGATTATGGTCAGGCGGTGATTTATCTGGGGACGATCCCGGACAGTCCGCTTGCGTTCATTCTGGATAAACATCATACCATCGCAACAGGAAAGGTTTTTTCCGTTTGCGGCAATACATGGGCCATGCTGCAGGATACCCGCTTTAAGGCGCATTTTCAGTTTATCGGTGATTTTTCCCGGCATTTCGGCATCTTTGAGGGCTGCGGCACAATATTGCCTTTTGAGGGGACTATACAGGTTGATGGACAAAGGCAAGTGGCAGACCCATGTTGTTAAATTAGCCTTACATTAGGCCTGTTCACGCCCCACAATCTGTCACTTCACAAAATGATCACGAAATCTTTACCGCAATTTTTATAATAGATATGCTAGATCAATATCCGGTTCTATTTGACTCAAGTTAATGGTCATGTATGATTTTTTGGTCAGACGTCTGGTGGTATTGGACATCGGGCGAATGGCTGAGCAATACCCGCAAAATCATTCTAGCCTTTGGGTCAAATAGAACTGATATTACTTCAAGTCGGCTCAGGTATGAATCTAAGGGAAAGTAGAATAGATGAAGGGTTTTATAAAAATTGCGGTGATTGTTGCCGCATTAATCGGGGTGAGCATATTCTGGCCGGTTCATGAATGGATGCAAAGCCTGATCATGTGGGTTAAGGCCAGCGGCGCGTGGGGCGTGGCCATATATGCCATCATTTATATTGTCGCGGCGGTGATGCTCATTCCGGGGTCTATTTTAACGCTGGGCGCGGGTTTTTTATACGGGCCTTTCTGGGGGACGCTTTTGGTATCACCGGTCAGCGTCATAGCTGCTTTTGTCGCTTTTAGCCTCGCGCGGGGCCGTATGCGGCCCTGGGTTGAGAAAAAAATACAAGGCAATGCGCGTTTCGATGTGGTCGATAAGGCCGTGGGGGAAGAGGGGTTTAAAATTGTTACTTTAATGCGTCTGTCGCCGATTTTCCCTTATGTTTTCCTAAATTATGCCTTGGGCCTGACAGGTGTTAAGGCCACAAGTTTTATTCTGGCGTCCTTCATCGGTATGCTGCCGGCGACGTTCCTTTATACCTATCTTGGATCACTGGTCACCAGCGTGACAGAGCTTGCCTCGGCCCCGGGGCAAGGCGCGGCGGAAGCCCAGAATTATTTCATCTGGATTGGGTTCGGCGTGACGGTCATCGTGACGGCCTATGTGACGTATCTTGCCCGGCGCGCCCTTGCCAAGGCCATGCCTGAAACCGAAGATAAGCCCGAAACGCAGGAAAGTGATGAGGCCAGCTCATGACCAGTATTATTTATCCTGATGATAAATATAATCAGGAACTGGTGGAAAAACTCCATCCGGCGGACTGGGAAAATCCGCAACCTCTTGAGCGTTATAATCTTGTGGTGATTGGCGCGGGGCCGGCGGGCCTTGTTGCGGCGGCGGGCGCAGCGGGCCTTGGGGCAAAGGTCGCCCTGATAGAGCGTCATCTTATGGGCGGCGATTGTTTGAATTTTGGCTGTGTGCCGTCCAAGGCTTTGTTGAGCGCGGCCCATAGCATATATGAAGCAAGAAGAAGCGCAAAATTCGGCTTTACCTTTGAGGGGGCGGGGACTTTGGATTTTGCCAAGGTGATGGCGGGCCTGCGGAAAAAACGCAATGACATGGCCCATCACGACAGCGTTGATCGGTTTACTGCGCTTGGCATTGATGTGTTCTTGGGGGACGGGCAATTTATCTCCCCAAGCTGCGCCGAAGTTTCCGGAAAAAAACTGAATTTCCATCGGGCCGTGATTACCACCGGGGCAAGAGCGTCCCTGCCGCCCATTCCGGGACTGGCAGAGGCCGCGCCATTGACCAATGAGACATTATTCTCACTGACTGAATTGCCAAAACGGCTGATCATCATCGGGGCCGGGCCCATAGGCTGTGAAATGGCCCAATCATTTTGCCGTTTTGGCAGTGAGGTGACCCTGATTGAAATGGCGAACCGGATCATGCCCACAGAAGATGCCGATGCCAGCGCGGTCGTGGCGCAGAAATTACGGGCAGAGGGCGTGAATATTCTGCTAAACGCCAAGGTAACGCAAGCCGAAAACTCAGGCAGCCATAAGGCGGTTACCGTCAATGGCAAAAATATCGAGGGCGATGAAATTCTGGTGGCCGCCGGACGCACCCCCAATATTGAAGGATTAAACCTTGAAGCCGCCGGCGTTGACTATCACGGACGGGGCATTACCGTGAATGACCGGTTGCAAACCACAAGCCCAAAAATTTATGCTGCCGGTGATATTTGTTCAGCCCTTCAATTTACCCATAGCGCCGATTCCATGGCGAAAATTGTCCTGCAGAATGCGCTGTTTTTTGGCCGCAAAAAAGTCAGTGATCTGGTGATGCCCTGGGCGACTTATACCTCGCCCGAGGTGGCTCATGTGGGCATGACCGCCGCTGAGGCCGCTGAACAAGGTGATAAAATTATCACTTTGACTGCGCAGATGTCAGACGTTGACCGGGCTATCCTCGAAGAAGAAACAGAAGGTTTTGCGCGGGTTCATGTGGAAAAAAAATCTGGCCGTATTTTGGGCGCGACGATGGTGTCGTCCCACGCAGGCGAATCCATCACGCAGATGGCGCTGGCGATCACGTCCGGTTTGAAAATATCCGCCATTGGGGCGACCATTCATCCCTATCCCATTCAGGCCGACGTCTGGAAAAAACTGGCCAATAATTATTTAAAACGCAGCTTCACCCCGAAAATTGCCAAAATTTTTAAAGTCTTTCTCAAGCTGTTTTCACGCAATAAAAGGCTTGCTTCATAATGGGTGAAGTAGCCGCCTCTTGTCTGGTTTTATTCTGCAAAAGGCCCGCCTTATTTCAGGGCAAGCAACGGCTGGCAAAAACCATTGGTGCGCCGCAGGCGTTGATATTTGCTCAGGCTTTCCTGAATTGCGCCCTTGAAGATACCCGGGCTTGGGCGGATTCTGGATATGGGTCCGTTGTCCTGTCGCCGGCATCGCCCGATGATCTGGATTGGGCCATGGGATTACTGGAGGGAGGATTATTGAATCGGGACAGCTTGATTCTTGCCCAGCCGGAAGGCGGGCTTGGTTACCGCCTTTGGGCCATAGATCAAGAATTGCGGCGGCGGGGATTTAACAGGATTATTTTTATGGGCAGTGATGCCCCCATGTTAAAGCCGCAGCATTTTGACGCGGCCGCGCGGGCGTTGTCGACCAAGGATATCATGTTATCGCCCGCAGACGACGGCGGGGTCACGCTTATGGGCGCGCGCATTCGCTGGCCGGATTTGACGGGCTTGCCCTGGAGCACCGATAAGCTCGGCCATGCTTTGGCAACATATTGCGCGGATAATGGCATGACGGTGGAAAATATTTCGCCCAGCTATGATATTGATATAGAGGAAGACCTCCTTAAATTACAGGATGATCTGGCGGATGACCCAAGGCCCGCGCGTCAATATCTTTACCAGCAGATCAGTGAATTTAGGGGCCGGGACAGAATTAATTATGGCTGAGATTCTTCAAAAATCAGAAAACTGGTCTATTACGCCAAAAGGTGATGCGCGGGGCTATATCGACAGCGATCAATTGCGGGAAGTCTGGTTTCATACGGGAACGGCCTGTAATCTGGCCTGCGATTTCTGTCTGGAAGGCTCAAAGCCCGGTGATACACGGCTTGGCCTTGTCAAATTGCAGGATGTTGCCCCCTATATTGAGCAAGCCTTGAAACTGGGCGTACAGCAGTTTTCCTTCACAGGCGGCGAGCCTTTTCTGGCAAAAGATTTGCCCAAGATATTGATGCTGGCATCCGCTCATCGGCCTTGCCTTGTCCTGACCAATGGGACAGAGGCCCTGCATCAGCGTATCACAGAATTGGAAAACCTGACAAATAGCCCCAATCCGGTTTCCTTTCGGGTAAGTCTGGATCATTTCGAAGAAAAAATCCATGATCTGGGACGGGGCGCGGGCAGTTTTGCCAAGGCTCTGACGGGCCTTAAAATGCTCTATGACAGGGGCTTTGCCATATCTGTCGCCCGTCATATCTGGCCGGATGAAGACAAAGGCGCCGCCGAGGAGGCTTTTGCCCAACTGTTTAAAGACCATGACCTGCCCGAAGATTTGAAAATTGTCGCTTTTCCGGATTTTGCCCTGCCGGGGTCCTTGCCGAAGGTGCCTTTCGTGACCACGGATTGTATGACCCGTTATCAGGATGTGGAAAGTCGCAAAGAATTTATGTGCGCCTTTTCCCGCATGATTGTCAAACAGGATGGTAAAATGCGGGTCTATGCCTGTACATTGGTGGATGATGATCTGGATTATGATCTTGGGCCGTCACTGGAGGCCAGTATGGGAATGCGGATCAGTATGAAACATCATCGCTGTTACAGTTGTTTTGCTTATGGCTCATCCTGTAGCGAAATCTAAAGGAGACGGAATTTTATGTTAGGCATCATTGGCGGATCAGGTATTTACCAGCTCTCAGGACTGGATATTGTAGAAGAAACTGTCCTTGAGACACCTTACGGCATGCCGTCCGCGCCTCTCGCTATTGGCACATATGGCGGGGATCAAAAGATTATCTTCTTGGCCCGTCACGGTAAATCCCACGAATATCTGCCCCATGAAGTCAATTATCGGGCCAATATCTGGGCTTTGAAAAAACTGGGCGTGACCCGCATCATCGGCATTTCTGCGGTGGGTAGTTTGCGCCATGAATTTATGCCGGGCGATTTATGTCTGGCCGACCAATATTTTGATTTTGTCAAAGGCCCGCGCGAAAAAAGCTTTTTTGGCGGCGGTCTTGCGGCCCATGTATCAACCGCAAAGCCCACATGCCCCATGCTGGCGGCTTCCCTTGTTCAGGCGGGAAAGAAAATGAATATTCCGCTCCATACGGGTTTGACCTATGCCTGCGTTGACGGGCCGCGCCTTGGCACCAGAGCAGAAAGTTTATTTTTGAAAAATGCCGCAGGCTGCGACTTGGTGGGGATGACCAATGTGCCCGAAGCCTTCCTCTCGCGGGAAGCCCAGATTTGTTATTGCACCATAGCGGTGGTGACCGATTATGATTGCTGGCTTGATGATCCGGCCCAGCATGTGAGCGTTGAACAGGTTATTTCCCGTTACGGCGCAAGTCTTGAGAAAGCAAAAAGTCTTTTGGGGGAATTTCTGGAAAATGACTGCCGGGCGTCTTCTGATTCTGTTCCAGAATGTGATTGTCGGGGAAACCTGAAATCGGCTGTGCTGTCACCAGAAGCTACATTGACAGAGGATAAAAAAGCACTTTTGGATTTGTTAAAATTATGAGGTTAAAAAATCTGTCGATCATCATTCCCCTCGGCCCTGATGAAGATCAATTGGGGCCGCTTATGGATGACCTGAACAGGCTTGGACTTGCGGCGGAAATTATCGTGGTATCTTGCGATGATAATGTCCTTAAAGAACCTGCAATTGAATCTGTCCGCGTGATTAAGTCCCGGCAGGGCCGCGCCCTACAACAAAATGCGGGGGCCAAGGCCGCGAGCCGAGAATTTTTATGGTTCCTCCATGCGGACTCGCGGCTTTCAGAGCGGGTCATAGCGGCGCTTGAGGCCGCTATCAAGGCCAGCCCCAAGGCTCTGCATTATTATCATTTGAAATTTCTCCGGGATGGCCCCGCCGGGATGGCCATAAATGAATGGGGCGCGTGGTTCCGGTCTGAAATATTAAAAATCCCTTTTGGCGATCAGGGTTTTTGCCTGCGGAAAGACATTTTTCATCAGATTGGCGGCTTTGCGGAAGATGCCCCCTACGGCGAGGATCATTTGCTGGTGTGGCACGCGCGGCAAGCAGGGATAAAATTACGCTGCACAGGGGCAGCCCTGCCCACCAGCGCCCGCAAATATGCGGCTCATGGCTGGCTTGCCCTGACCGTAAAATATCAATGGCGCTGGATCAGGCAGGCCCTGCCGGAAGCCTACAAACTTTTATTGGCGCGGCTTAACGGAGGTTAAAATTTCAGTTTCTTTTTGAGACATTGAAACTCAGCGGATGTTAGTCCGGGCCGTGATGGTGACGTCATGACTTCTTCAAGACCAAGGGATTTCATGTCTTCAGGAATGGCTTCCTGCGAAATAAGCGCCGCGGCTAACCGCCCTGCGGCGGGGGCTGTCTGAACGCCGAAGCCGCCTTGACCGGCAAGCCAGAAAAATCCTTTCCGCGCGTCATCAAAGCCGATCACCGGGCCTCTGTCCGCGACGAAGCTGCGCAAGCCGGCCCAGGAATGATCAATCTTTTTGACGGTCAGACCAAGAACCTCTTCGGCATAATGCGCGGCAAGGGCAATATCGAGCTCTTCTGCCTGCGCATCACAAGGGGCCGAGAGGTCTTCATTGGCCGGGGAAATCAACAGCTTTCCGGCATCCGGCTTGAAAAAAAATTCTTCTTCAAATTCAACAATCATTGTCCAGTCATCTGAAATTTTTTCATTTGGTCCTTCAGCCGGCCCATCAACAAGAATGACAGAACGCCGCAGCGGCTTAATATTGATCCTTTCCGCGCCGGCTATTTGGGCGATATGGTCAGCCCATGCGCCCGCCGCATTGACAAGGAGGGGGGCTTGATAGCTGGCTGTTCCATCGCTGATGATCCATTGGTCCTGAATGCGCTGTATTTCGGTGGCTTGAAAACCCGTGACGACCTGCCCGCCGGATTTTTTAATGGCCCGGAGGTAGCCTTCCTGCAAGGCGCTGACATCCAGATCATACACATTGGGATCATAGATTGCCGTGTTGCAATAGGAATCCCGAAGCAGGGGAAATTTGCGTTTAATAAAATCCCGGTGAACCAGAATGGCATCAGGATTTCTTATTTTCATTTCTTCATAATGTTTAATGAGGCCGCCCACATGGTCATGATCCGCCACAAACATAATTCCGCGATCCCCATATAGGGCATATTCCGAGAAACCCGTGGGCGGATTTTCGAAAAAAGGCCAACTTGACCGGATCAGAGCATAAAGTGCCGTATTTTCGCTGCCGTAAGCCGCGGCATAAACCGCCGCCGAGCGTCCTGTGGCATGATAACCAGCGTGATCCTCCTGCTCAACGACCAGAACTTTCTTGCGCTTGCTTATTTCATAGGCGGCGGATAGTCCGGCAATTCCGGCCCCGATAATGATGACATCAAACTTTTGCATTATGTGTTTCTTTCTGGCCTGTCAACAGATACAAAAATATCCTGTGCTATAACGGAATATTA
>JAJRQU010000107.1 GCA_024280095.1 Alphaproteobacteria bacterium
CGATCATCATATGGCGGCGGCACTGGTTCATAATGGCTTGGGCGCGGGCATTTTAGATGCGCTGGCGATATATAACCTAAAGCATTCGGAACGTAATCCGAATATGCAGATATTTAAATTGCCCGGAAACCCCACATTGCCCATTACGGCAGTATTTTCGCAGCATAGAAACCAGACTTATCCTATTCGAAAATTCATGAGCTGTGTCGTTTCTTCATTAGAGACGGCTTTGGAAAAATAGCCTGTCTATTCTCACCAACCTGAAAGAAACATTATGCGCAAATGGGTGGTTTATATTCTGAAATGCCGCGATGACAGCTATTACACGGGCATTACCAATGATCTGGACAAACGGATTATTGACCATGGGGCCGGGATTGGCGCTAAATATACCCGTGGGCGCGGGCCGATTGAGCTTATCTATACGGAGCCTTGCGAAGATAGAAGCTCCGCATCAAAACGGGAGTTTTTCATCAAAAAACTTACCCGCCGTCAAAAAGAAGCCTTAATTCAAACGTAAATATAAAGAATGCAGCAATGGATTCTTCTGGTGTTATATGTTATTATTAGCATTGACTTAAGTTTTTTTGTTTGCCTTATTTCATGTTACAGAAAAAACGGGAAAAATGTCCGAATTATGTAGAAATAATTTATTACTTTGTATAAGTGTGACTTGTTTGACGCATTCTATATCTCAAACAAAATAATCCAAGAATATATATAACAATGGAGGAATAAGAATATGAAATTATCACGAAAAGTAATGACACTCGCCGGAACGGCAATTGGTACAAGTATCCTGTTGTCCGGCACCGCATTTGCGCAAGAAACAGCAGATGACAAAATGGTGTTTGAAGAAATTCTGGTGACGGCCACCAAAAGATCATCAACCATTAAAGATGTGCCTTTTTCCATCAATGCACAGACACAGGTCGATATTCAGCGTTCTGGTGCCACCAGCCTTGAAGATCTCGCACGTAATGTCGCAGGCTTGATGATTCAAAACCTGGGCCCCGGCCAAAGTCAGGTTGCCATTCGCGGCGTTTCCGCCGGTCAGATCGTTCGCGACCAACCGGGTGTGAAAGAACAGGTTGGTATTTATCTGGATGAATCCGTTATTTCCCTGTCACTCTTCACGCCCGATATTGACCTGTATGACTTGAACCGTGTAGAGGTTCTTCGCGGGCCTCAGGGCACACTTTTTGGATCAGGCTCCATTGGCGGTACCATTCGTTATATTACCAATAAGCCACATACCGAAGGTTTCGAAGGTAGCGTCGAAGGCAATCTTAACGCCATCGACGGCGGTGGTGTCGGCGGTCATATTAAAGGTATGCTGAATATGCCGATTGCGGAAGATAAAGCCGCCGTTCGCATTGTCGGTTATCGCACGGAATATGGTGGTTTTATTGATGCACTGCGCGAAGATGGAACGATTGATGAGAATGTCAATAGTGGTTCGCGCACCGGCGGCCGGATTACGGTGTTATTCCAGCCAACAGAAAATATCACCATAACCCCTCGGGTGATATATCAGGAAGTCAGCACAGATGGTAATAACCGTCAGGAAGTCTTTAACCTCTACGCCAACCCCTATACGACAACGCGTCCTGCGGTACAGCTTGGCCCGCGGCAACAATTCCTGCTTTTGAGAGAATCATTCAAAGACGAAACATTGATTGCTGATATGACGATCGAAGTAAATTTTGATGGTGTTGATCTGACATCTGTGACCAGCTATACGGACCGTGATATTCTCGTGAGCCGAGATGCCAGCGCCTTGACCGGAAGTGTTTCTGTAGATCTTGGTTACCCCGATAATGCGGTTTTGTTTCCGTCCAATCTACGCGATACCACGAAAGTTGAGCAATTCACCCAGGAATTGCGCTTAAGTTCAAATGGTGATGGCCCGTTTCAGTGGTTGGGCGGTGTTTTTTATTCCAATACCGATCGTTTTTACAGGCAATCCTTGCCGACCCCTGGATATGATGCTGTAACGGACGCCGTATTGGGCGCAGGAACATCTGCGGCTGTTGGCATGGGCGTTGCCCCTGCTGACTCGCCCTTCTATTCTGAGCTGCCTTATACGTTGAAACAAACTGCTGTTTTTGCTGAGGCAAGTTATGATGTTTCCGATGACTTCCAAGTCACAGCCGGTGGTCGTTATTATGATTATAGCGAAGAGCGTAGCGTGACGCAGGTTGGTCTTTTCGGCAATGGTGTTGTCAATCAAATTGATACAACTGAAGCCAATGGCTTTACCCCGCGTGTTCTTGCCACATATGATGTTAATGAAGACGTCACCATCAATGCACAAATTTCCAAAGGGTTTCGTCTTGGCGGCGTTAATGATCCTTTGAATACGGCCCTGTGTAATGCAGATGATCTTGCGATCTTCGGTGGTTTTCAGGATTATAATGATGAGACTTTGTGGAACTATGAAGCTGGCGTTAAAATCAATACGGGTAACGTAACCCTGAATATGGCGGCTTTCTATACCAAAATTTCAAATCTTCAGGTAACCCTTGATGCGGGGTCTTGTTCTTCGCGGATTTCCTTTAATGTGCCGGACGCCCAGACGCAGGGCATTGAGTTTGAATTAAAAGCCCGCCCCACAGAAGGACTTGATCTATCCTTTGCCGGCAGCCTCATTCAATCTGAATTTGGTTCAACAGTATTGGATAGTAATGGGGATGTTCTCGGCGGCGTTCGTGATGGAAACCGCCTGCCGTCTGTGCCGAAATTAAATATTGGGATCACGGCAACATATAACTTCCCGATTGAGGCCTTTGGTGACAATACCGAAGGATATATTTCAACCACATTTCAACATCGCAGCAGCATCTTTACCCAGCCTTCTGATCAAGAAGCAGGCGCAGGTGATTTTGTGTCCGGGTTGCCATTTGGCGGTGCATCCGGTGCTGACATAACGTCACTTGACCTTGAACTTGACGGTTATCAAACGATGAATATCAGCGCGGGTATTGTGATGGAAAATTGGGAAGTTGTGGCCTATGTCAACAATATTACCGATGAAAATGCCAATCTGTCCTTTGACCGCGAGCGCGGCGGCAGGGCACGCCTTGGTTTTAGAACCAATCAGCCCCGGACATTCGGGCTTACCGTTCGTTCTCAATTCTAATAAGGCAAGTCATTAAATTTATAACGGGAGGTGCAAAAGGCATCTCCCGTTTTTTTATGGTATGTGAGCTATTCTATTTTTTTTGCCCAGGCATCTATTCTGATCGATAGGTTTTCATGTTCATTTTTGATATTACGTATGAAATGTTCATCATATTCTTTACCTATTGCCGTTAATCGATCCACACGTTCGGAGAAATCTTTTAATTCAGATAAAAGATTCAGATATTCTTCTTTGATTGAATCCCCGTCTTCACCATTAAAAATGGGATGAACGGAATGATCCTCAAGATACTGTTCGCGGCTGCGCAGGCCTTCTGCAAGTTTATGCATGAAACTGGTCATTTTTCGCTCCTCTATATGTTGAGAGGCGCGATTATAACAGAAACGGGCGGTTTAAACATGATACCCATCAAGGATTGTGAAAGAAAGATGTTGCGCCGGTATGGCATATTGTTACAGTCATTCTTCCTATTGTTCATGGCATTAAAAAACTGGATATCAAATGAAATTTAGAACCATTGCCTTCGCCGTATCTTTTTTTATCACGGGACAAGCCTTTGCCGCAAATAACGCGCAGGATGAATTTTTCAATATTTTGAACAGCTTTTGTGGACAGGCCTTTGCGGGGAAAGTCGCAGTGGATAACACGGATGATCCCCGTTTTAAAGATAAAGTGATCATTTTGCATGTCAGAGATTGCGCCATGGATGAAATCCACCTGCCGATGCATGTGGGGGACGATCATTCCAGAACATTCATTCTCACCAAAACGGATGCGGGAATAAAACTCAGTCATGACCATCGTCATGAAGACGGCCATCCTGACAAGCTTTCACTATATGGCGGCAATACGGCAGAGGCCGGCACAAAATGGCGTCAGGATTTTCCCGTTAATGATTTTAGCAAGCAGCTGTTCATGGCAAATGATCTTCAGGCTTCTCTGACAAATATCTGGCGTATTTCAATTATAGAAGGTCAGAGTATCAGCTATGAGTTGCGCCGGGCGGGACGGGAATTCCGCATTGACTTTGACCTCAATTCGCCTGTTGAAAATCCGCCCGCCGCATGGGGGCATCAATAATCTTTACCACATTAAAATTTGCCGTGGAATTCTGCTTGCAGAAGCAAGTGCCCGATGTTAATTTCCCCGCAAAGATTTAACATTCAAGAATATTTCTTTTGATTGAGAAGAGCTGGAAAGACCAAAAAATGTCTGTAGATAAAAAAACCGTCGCGAAGATCGCGGATTTGGCCCGTATTGCGGTTAGAGAAGATGAGCTTGAGCCATTGGCCGCTGAATTGAATAATATTCTTGGCTGGATAGAGCAATTATCAGAAGTCAATACCGAGGGTGTCGCCCCTATGACCAGCGTGGTGGAGGTGGCCTTGCCCTGGCGCGCGGATAAGGTAACGGACGGCGGGTACCGGGACGAAATTCTGGCCAATGCGCCGGATAGCGCCCATGGTTTTTTCACGGTACCAAAAGTAATTGAGTAGACCAAAAGAGATTAAGCAGGAAAGCGGATATGACTGATTTGACAAAATTAACCCTTGCCGAAGCGCGGGATGGGCTGGCGAAAGGCGATTTCACGTCCCGTGAATTGACGCTGCAGCATTTGAGCGCCATGGAAAAGGGCCGGGAATTAAACAGTTTTATCGTGGAAACCACAGATATTGCTCTTGATATGGCCGATAAGGCTGATGAGATGATCAAAGCTGGGCGCGGGACGGGCATGACAGGAATCCCGATCGCTGTGAAAGACCTGTTCTGTACCAAGGATGTTCACAGCTGCGCGGCCAGTCATATTCTGGACGGCTTTAAACCCAAGTATGACTCCACGGTCACGGCAAATTTATGGCAGGACGGCGCGGTGATGCTGGGTAAGACCAATATGGACGAGTTCGCCATGGGATCGTCCAATGAAACAAGCTATTACGGCCCGGTGAATAATCCCTGGCGGGCAACGAAAAAGGACGGCAGTCTTTCTGAAAATAATTATGTGCCGGGCGGCTCATCCGGGGGCTCTGTCGCCGCCGTTGCGGGTCATCTGGCGTTGGCGGCCACGGGCTCTGATACGGGGGGCTCCATACGCCAGCCCGCAGCATTTGCTGGTCTGGTCGGGTTAAAACCCACCTATGGCCGTTGTTCCCGCTGGGGGATGATTGCCTTTGCCTCTTCCCTGGATCAGGCCGGGCCGATCACTAAAACGGTTCGTGATGCCGCAATTATGATGGAATCCATGGCGAGCTATGATGATAAGGACAGTACATCCGTTAACCGAAATGTGCCGAATTATGAACATGCTTTGACCGGTGATATTCGCGGCCTGAAGGTTGGTATTCCCAAAGAATACCGTATGGATGGTATGCCAGAGGAAATTGAAAAACTCTGGCAACAAGGCATCGAATGGATGAAGGCAGCGGGGGCTGAAATCATTGATATAAGCCTGCCCCATACAAAATATGCCTTGCCAACATACTATATTGTGGCTCCGGCAGAGGCCTCTTCGAATCTTGCCCGTTATGACGGCGTGAAATACGGCCTTCGGGTGGAGGGAGACGGCCTTTCCGGCATGTATAAGAACACCCGCGCGGCGGGATTTGGCGATGAGGTCAAACGCCGCATTCTTATAGGGACATATGTTTTGTCCGCAGGCTATTATGATGCCTATTATTTAAAGGCTCAGAAGATTCGTACGCTGATTGCGCAGGATTTTGCCAAGGCCTACGAAAAAGTCGATGTTATCCTGACGCCGACCGCGCCAAGCCCGGCCTTTGCCATGGGGGAAAAGTCTAATGACCCTATTGCCATGTATTTAAATGATGTCTTTACGGTTCCCGCAAGCCTTGCCGGATTGCCGGCCATATCTGTTCCGGCAGGATTGAGCGCCGACGCATTACCGCTTGGGCTGCAGCTTATTGGCCGGGCATTTGACGAAGAAACAATGCTCAGAGCCGCTGATGTCCTTGAGCATGCC
The DNA here is from genome assembly GCA_024280095.1 of Alphaproteobacteria bacterium. Taxonomy (GTDB): domain Bacteria; phylum Pseudomonadota; class Alphaproteobacteria; order Sphingomonadales; family Emcibacteraceae; genus Paremcibacter. The sequence goes on from JAJRQU010000107.1 coordinate 6,123, forward strand.
GCTGGCTTTACCGCAAAACCCAAAATATGGTGGGGAGAAAAATAATGGAACAATTTATCCCCAAATACGTTCAGGGTGCAACAGGCGACTGGGAAGTCGTTATTGGACTTGAAATCCATGCGCAGGTTGCTTCTGAGGCAAAATTATTTTCTGGATCATCCACTAAATTCGGTGCAGAGCCTAACACACACGTAAGCTTCGTCTGCAGCGCCATGCCGGGAATGCTGCCTGTGATTAATGAAGAATGTATCCGTCAAGCGGTGCGAACCGGTCTTGCCATGGGCTGTGAAATTCACTTGCGATCCGTATTTGACCGCAAGAATTACTTTTACGCTGATTTGCCGCAGGGGTACCAGATTTCCCAGTTCAAAGACCCCATAGTGGGCGAGGGGGAAATCGTTGTTGATCTGGAGGATGGCACAACCAAAACCATTGGCGTGGAACGTTTGCATCTGGAACAGGATGCGGGGAAATCCATGCATGATCAGCATCCAACGCAAACCTATGTTGATCTAAATCGGTCCGGTGTTGCCTTGATGGAAATTGTCTCCAAACCAGACATGAGAAGCGCGGAAGAAGCCGGGGCCTATTTCAGGAAAATCCGTACGCTGGTGCGTTATGCGGGAACCTGTGACGGAAATATGGATCAAGGGTCTATGCGGGCTGATGTTAATGTTTCCGTTCGTCGTCCCGGTGCGGAACTTGGCATCCGCAGCGAAACCAAGAATGTTAATTCTGTTCGGTTTATGATGCAGGTGATCGCGTTCGAAACACGCCGCCAGATTGATCTTTTGGAAGACGGCGGGGAGGTGCTTCAGGAAACGCGCCAATTTGATCCGGCCAGCGGCACCACAAGCAGTCTGCGGTCTAAAGAAGAGGCTCATGATTATCGCTACTTTCCCGATCCGGATTTGCTGCCTTTGGAATTCACTCAGGAATTTGTTGATGATCTGGCAAAGGCTCTGCCGGAACTGCCCGATGACAAGAGAAATCGTTTGATCAATGATTTGGGTGTTTCGGCCTATAATGCTGCCGTTCTGGTGGCGGAAAAAGAGAGCGCGGATTATTTTGAAAGTCTGTTGGATAGTTTGGCTCATAAAACGGGTAAGGCTAAGGAAGAACTCGCGACACAAGCGGCAAACTGGGTCATTGGCGACCTATTCGGGGCCTTGAAAAAAACAGGAAAATCTATCAGTGAAAGTCCTGTATCTCTTAAAGATGGTGCAGAATTGCTGGCGTTGCAGATTGATGGAACCATTTCGGGCCGTATTGCCAAGGATGTATTTGAAATTATGTTGGATACGGGCAAGAACCCAGAACTTATCGTCGAAGAAAAAGGATTGAAGCAGGTTTCGGACACGGGCGCAATTGATGCTATCATTGACGAGGTAATTGCCGATAATCAAGATAAACTCGCGCAATATCGCGGCGGCAAAGACAAGCTTTTTGGTTTTTTCGTCGGACAGGTTATGAAGAAAACCCAAGGGAAAGCCAATCCGCAGGTCGTAAATCAATTGCTTAAACCAAAACTTGATGGTTAATGGACATTCGGCAAAGGCTTAATTTTTTACCTTTTTCCCTTACTATCCATATATTTGCCATAATTAACGATATACTGTAGTCTCCTTATAGAAAAATGCGACAGGCATTTTTTCTGTTTAACACAAACGGTAGGGGAGAACCTATGACATATATTGATCTTAAGAAAGTTTTACTGGTTACATCTGTTTCTTTGGTGGCAACATTTGGATTGTCAGCTTGCGGTGACGATAAGGCTGCCGCACCTGCAGCGGTTGAGAAAACAGCCGATGATGCGGCTACTGAGGCGCCTACGGCAATGGATAATGCCACAGAACAAGCGGGCGAAATGGTAGAAGAAGCCAAAGAAAAGGCTAAAGAAATGGTGGATGATGTTAAGGCTAAAGCGGATGATGCTGCGGAAAAAGCCAAGCAAGACGCCATTGATGCCGCTAAGAAAAAGGCTGAGGAAGAATTGAAGAAAAACTTGCCTTAATATTCAGAAAAATAGTTAATAGAAAAAAGCGAGCTTTGTTAAGGTTCGCTTTTTTTATTTTTAACAGCAATCAAAACAATGACTTATAATATTTTACCCATCGTTAACTTTATGTTTACCAAAGCCGTGGCAACCTGTATTTAATAAAAACTGACAAAGCCAGATAAGGCAGCAGTTAAAAATAATAACAGGAGTTAAGGCAATGGGACAGATTGATCATACATACATAACAGAGCGCCTGGCGCAGGCTGAATCAGGTGCGAAAGAAGCCTTCTATGATTTGGGACTGCTATATTCAATTGGACAAGGCGTTGACCAGAATTACATTGAAGCCCATAAATGGTTCAATCTTGCGGCAATTCGCGGCATGAAATCTGCCCAGATTGACCGGGCTGAAGTTGCGGAAGATATGTCAAACAACGAAATAGCAACCGCCCAGCGCATGGCACGTGAATGGCTGGCAATGCATTAAGTTGTATAACCTACCCACCATTTTCAATTATTTCAGCATAGTATGATCGGGTAGTTTTATATGTTAGGGGTATGAATATTTTTTCTTATTCTGATATTATGCGCCATGGTTATCACGAAAGATGACGCCAGCCCATTTATGAAAATAAATAAAATGTTCCTTTTGCCAAACAAGGGTTGACGGGGGTTTTCCTTTCCACTAAAAACGGCAGCGGAGAGGTGGCTGAGTGGTCGAAAGCGCGCCCCTGCTAAGGGTGTATACCTTCACGGGTATCGAGGGTTCGAATCCCTTCCTCTCTAC
>JAJRQU010000108.1 GCA_024280095.1 Alphaproteobacteria bacterium
GTATCCAGCAGGCGGCAGTCCGTATGGTCAATCGCGCGCATGTAAGCCCGGGTGAGCGTGGCAATGCCCGATAAATGTTGCAGGATATTCAGCGCGGCCCGTTCTGCGGTAAGCAGCTTTTGCGCATTTCCGCTGACTTTTAAAATAGTGCTGCCGGCTATAACCTCAAGCCCGTCTGCCGCGATCACGTCGATCTGGGCCAAGGGGTCGCATGTCTTGATCAGTTCGGTCGTAACGAACATGCCGGCGATGACCATATTTTCCCGCGCAACCATAACGGCCGAGAGCTTTTGATCCGCCGGAATAATGGCAAGGCTGGTTAGATCACCGCGCCCCACATCCTCTTCGAGGGCGGATTTGATGAAATGGCGAAGCTCTTCCTTATACAGCGGGCTATCGGTCATTTTAGTAAGCTCGCCCGGATTTAGGCGGTCTGTTTTGCGCCTTGCCAGAATTTGGGTCTGAATTTGGGACAGGCGACATTTCAAGCATCCGGTCAAGGGGGGCTTTGGCGGCCAATCTTACCTCTTCGTCCATTTCAATGACGGGGGAGAGATCCCGCAGGCAATCCCGTAATTTCTCCAGAGTATTCAGCGCCATATAGGGGCATTGATTGCAATTGCACACCCCGTCCATACCGGGCGCGCCGATGAATGTCTTACCCGGCGAAGATTTTTGCATTTGATGCATGATGCCCGGCTCGGTGGCGATGATGAAAATATCCGCGCCGCTTTCCAGAACATATTTTAAGATGGATGAGGTCGAGCCTACATGATCCGCATGGCTCAAAATATGGGCCGGACATTCGGGATGGGCCGCAACGGGGGCATGGGGATATTCGGCCTTTAATTTGATCAGTTCTTTTTCGGAAAATTGTTCATGAACGATACAGGATCCGGGCCATAATATCATTTCGCGGCCTGTTTCCTTGGCAAGATAACCGCCCAGATGCTGATCAGGGGCCAATAAAATCGGCTGATCCGGCGGGATTTGGTCAATGATATGATGGGCATTGCTTGACGTGATGATGATGTCCGAATGGGTCTTCACCGCCGCAGAACAATTGATATAGGTTAAGCTGATATGATCGGGATATTTGGCGCGAAAGGCGGCAAAATCATCGGCGGGACAGCTGTCTTCCAAAGAACAGCCCGCCGCCATATCGGGCAGGACAACGGTTTTTTCGGGGCTGAGGATTTTGGCAACCTCGGCCATGAAACGCACACCGCAAAATACGATCACATCGGCATCCGTAGAGGCGGCTTTACGGGATAAATCAAGGCTGTCCCCGACAAAATCCGCCAAATCCTGTATCCTGCCATCCTGATAATAATGAGCAAGGATCACAGCATTCTTTTCCGTCCGAAGCTGACCGATCTCTGCGATAAGTTCGGCGTCACTAGGGCCAATATTGCCCGTCAAGGGTATAGACATATTCATTCCACGGCTTAAGATAATTTATACACTATAGATGGAGGTTTAACCGTTGCTGTCAAGGTTGGCAAGGGCATAGCCGCCTTTATTGTTGGATTATTTGGTGCGGCGGATAAGGCGTACCGCTTTCACTCTTGCCCATTTTGCCATAAACGGGTAGCATTTCCATAAATACCTACATTGTGCATTATTATTTGACGGGAATTAGCAATTGAAGTTAAAGGAAGCAATCATAAAGCTAGGCGCTGCAAGTTCAGTTGCAACTGCAAAATATTTGTCAGATACTTTAAATATTGATTGGGATGATGGTGCATCGGTTATTTTTAAAATTATATCAGAAGATCATGCTCGTATACCAGGTAATATTGGTGCGGTTAATGATGATGAAGAGATGGCGATTTCTAAGTGGATTCATAGGTACAAAGGTGGTAAGGAAGGTTGTGCGAGCCTTAGAGTCTCTAATCCTCCTGGTACCATAGATGATCCTGTAATAGAGAAAATTATTGGTTCAAGAATTGGTACTCTTTCTGCGAATGACCTTAATAAAATTACTTATGCGCATAGGCTCGGGATGTCAGCTGAGAATATTTTAGGTCTCATTCTGGAAGAATATCTCGCTGACAACCTTAAGGCGTATGGTTGGCATTGTGCTTGGGGTGAAACAGTAAAGTCAGTTGATTTTGTCCATGTGGATGGAAGGCTGTTACAGATAAAAAACCGCAGCAATTCAGAGAATAGCTCAAGCGGTGCTATCAGAAAAGGAACCCAAATTGAAAAGTGGTTCCGTGTTAAGGCTGATAGAATTGAATATATGTGGGATTCTTTAAATAAAATCTGTGGCACGGTGCATTTGTCGGAAGATAAATTTGTTGAGTTTGTTCAGAATACACTTAAGGCAAACCCCGATTGCCTAGCTGTCGAAGATGGAAATCCGTGGGCACGTAAACCCTAGTTAAATTGGAAAGACTTTTGTTCATTATTGTGCAAATGGGCTTGAACTGCTTTCTCAAATTCTAATTTCCATTTCGTATCACATGTGTTTTTATAACGAGAATATTTAAAATCGTTAATGTTAATGATATTATGATTATCAAGAAGGCCCATTACTAGTTTTCCGACGGCATATCCCAAGCTCAGTGGAACCGCATTTCCTACCTGTTTATATTGCTGAATTAATGGGCCTGCTAATATCCAATTTTCGGGGAACTCTTGTATTTTTTTATATTCTTGTATGGAAAGAGGTCTTTCTTCAGTTGGATGTGCTAAGTCAGTGGCAGGCATTGTAGGGTGCGTCACAAGTGTTGGAGAAGGTTTATCCCAAGCCAGACGCCTTAAAAATCCAGTTTTGCCACCTCCCGAGTAAAATGATTTCCCCATCGCTTCTTTTTGGAGTTCTTCTGGTAAATCCTTCCAGTTCTGACCCGGTTGAAGTAAGCGGTAATAGTGTAGTCTTTTTTCTGGAAAATTGAGGTGGTCATGCTTTTTAATGCGACTAATGCAGCCTTTCAATGTATTCCATTTTTTTAAACCAAATTCGCCTTTTTCGGAATGGGTGGGCGTGAGAAAAGGCGGTTTCTGTCCATCTCTTGAGCAGATAATGATTACGCGTTCTCTGGTTTGAGGTGTGCCGTAGTTGGCAGAATTATAGAGGTTAAAAGAATAGTTATAGCCAGAGTTTTTAAGCCTGTTTATTATAAAATTCAATGCGCCTCCTTTTAGCTCGTCGAGATTAAGGTCGGGGTAATTTTCTCCTCGTTGATGGTGCGGCCTATGATCCATTGGGCAGGAAAGCAATCCACGAACATTTTCAATAACAATATACTTTGGCCGCAGTTCAAGAGAAAGTTCTAGATACTTTAAAAAAACATTGCCCCTTTCGTCATTAAAACCTTGACGCTTTCCGGCAGTGCTAAAAGCTTGGCAGGGAGGGCCGCCCATTATTAAATCAATATCCTGATTTTTTTTGAGTCCAGCAGCTGCGCGTATATCTTTAGCTGAGCATTCATTAATATCACCCATCAAGGCCATATCTGGCCTATTTAGAGTAATGGTTTGCCTGCAGTATTTATCAACTTCACATGCGAGCCTTATATCGAAACCAGCTTTTTCAATACCTAAATCTAACCCCATCGCACCTGAGAAATAACTGAGAGCAATGGGTTTGTCATTAGTGATTTTATAAGCTGGGTGATCTTTAGCGAGTAAATGTGCTGTTTTTAGTCCATATAAGTCTAAACTATCTTTTTCTAGTAGCCATAAATTCCCGATTTTTGTTGCGTTTATGGCTCTATCACGACACAATGTTCGCACACGTTGTTCGCTCATATTTAGAAGCCGCGCAGCGTCTTTTACGCTAGTATAGGTACTCATTGTATATTTCCTTATCGAAACAAGAAATAAGTACCAATGTACTTGTGCAAAGAGGAACCGTCAAGTTTATTCTAAAAATTTAAAGTGAATTATAGTTTTCTAATTTAAAGTTTAAGATGTTAGGGTTTGGTTGGTTTTGGGTAAATAGTTCTGTTGCTGTCAAGCTTGGCAAGGGGATTAAAATCGTCATTCGTGAAATTCGGCTTTGTCCGGAATGCGGGTGAAGGCGATTTTGCTGCCGGTATGGCGGGACAGGGGCGCGGGCAGGGAACCGACCACGATGGTATCCAGCCCATATTTTCCATTAATAATATCAAGGGCTTTGGACAGGCGGTTATGTTTTTTCTGTTCCTTTGCCACGGGGTCATTCAGGGCCTCAAACATATCGGGCATCAGCTCGTCCTGAGGGGTCAGGCCATAAAGGGCGACACCGACCTGTTTGATGCGAAATGAATTTCTTTCCCGTGAC
>JAJRQU010000109.1 GCA_024280095.1 Alphaproteobacteria bacterium
CCCGTATCCCGCCTTCAGCAATTCCTCAATCATGGATTTTGGACTGGATAGCCCAGTACCGCCGGCAATGAAGATCATCGGTTTATTCTGTGACTTACGCACGAAAAAATGTCCGTAGGGGGCAGAAAAAGATAATATATCGCCCACGACAAGTTTATTATGCAGGTAATTTGTCCCTTGCCCCCCTTCAACCAGACGCACATGAAGTTCAATATGATCAGAATTATCCGGGGAATTGGCAATGGAAAAAGCTCTTGGCCCATCCACAGTAGGAATGTCGAGCTGAATATACTGTCCTGCCTGAAAATCAACTTCCTCGTCCAGAGAAATAATAATTTTCTTCACATCCGGCGTTAGGTCAACTACTTCAGAAATGGTTCCCTTATAATCTTTTATGGCCAGATATTCAGCATCTTCATCTTCTTCGATATCCGCCTCGATCACCACATCGCTTTGCAGCGTGCAGACGCAGGCCAAAACCTTGCCTTCATCCCGTTCAAAATCCATCAACGCGAATGGCGAGGCATCCCCCAGATCAACATCCCCTTCAACAACCTCAACCTTGCAGGTACTGCACAGCCCGTGATTACATTGGTAAGGAATATAGATTCCGGCCCGAAGGCACGCATCCAGAATGGTTTGCCCCTCTTCAACCTCAAGGACTTCGCCAATGGGCTCTATGGTAAGCGCGTAACTCATCAGCTATGGCTGCCTTCTATACCATCAAGGCCCGGCGTCCAGAAACGCAGGAGCGACTTATGGCCAAAGCCGTTATCGGCAAGGCTCGCCGCCATATTGGGCGTAAAATCATCCCCGTCCAGCGTCCATGTCACCTCATCCCAGTTGATTTCCTTAAAATCGGGATGTTTGCTATAAACGCCGGGCAAGACCTCTTTCATGAAGGCGCCAAAAGGCATCTCTGGTGGCAGCGGTAAACAAACCGGCGCACAGAACAGCAAATGCTGCTCCCAGTTAAGGTAAGTCAGCTGATTACCGTGGAAATTTTCCACTTTATCCAATGGTTCAAATTCATATTTTCCGATGGAAGCTACAGACATCTCATCAATCCTTATGCTAATATATTTTCAGGTTCAGGCTTTTTTGCGATGGGCCTGCCATTCGTCCCAAAGCTTTTGGTCAGGGGAGCCGTTATATTCCATATTATCCGCCCCCAGATTAAAATTGTACCATTTGAGTACGTCTGGAATTTCGGCACCGCCGCAATTACCCTGGTAAATCTGATGCACCGGCAACCAGGCCTGAACATATTTTGCAGGCTCATAATCAAAGATGTCCTTACAACCAAGCGAACAGGTGTGATATTTATCGTCCTTATATTCAGAGACTTCAAAGGATATGGTTGTCGGGTCATCCATATCGGTGAAGCCCATGGGGATTTGGCACACCTGACACAGCATGGGCAGGGTGTCGTTATAAAAACGCCGGCCCGCTTTTTCTTCCTTGTCCAGATATTCAAGGCGCGGACGGTAATATTTATCGAAGGTGTTTGGATATTTCTCGGACAGCCAATCCAGTTCGTCCTTTTCAGGAACCCATGTGTGGAATGCCGCCGCATGGGTATAATTATAGAAAATATGCCAAGCCTGATGGCTGATATGCTCGGCCTCTTTGGTGGCAATATCGGCATATTTCGGGGGTTTGATACCGTAACGGGCCAAATCGGCAAACAAGGCACCGCCGGCTTCGGTGAAGTAAATATCCCATGCCTCGCGCCATGACATAACCCGTTTTGGCAGCATATAATCCATCATCATGGCCACAAGGGCCAGCATACGTGTGCCGCGCCAGAACCATTTATCCATCCAGCGCTGGACGATCGGAATATTACGCTCATCCTGTTCCAGCATGAATTTAATCACTTCCAGCCCCAAGGTCATATGCCGCGCCTCATCAGACTGGGCAGAGAAGCCAAAAGTTACCGTCGCCATATCGCCGTTAAAAGCCGCCCCTGACATGAACGGCACGAACAACAGGTTGGTCAGCACATATTCAAAGGCGAAGGAGATAGAGGTCAGAAACTCAAACGGCCCTGCCGTACGGGCATCGTCAAAGAAGGATTTTGGCACCGAAAGATACCAGACCCGGTCATGCATATGCGGCGCGCTATGCAGGCCATCAAAATATTTATTATAATGGCTCATGGAATGAATTTGGGTCTGCACATGACGTAATTCGTCAATGGCCTGCATTTGACAGGCAACCCTTGGCCCCACCCCGCGAAAATGCCGGCCCACATGGGTAAAGCCGCGCGCAGCCTGATATTCCAAAGGCGATACGCCAGTCAGAAATAATTTCAACGCATTGACATAACGGGCATCCGTAATACCCAGATGACCATTATTCTGGGCAAAACTATCAATCACCGCATAGAGTTTCTTCTCTTTTTCCGACTGGAATTTCCAATAGGCGTCCATGGTCAGACGAAAGGGGTCTTCCCAACCTTCCCAATCATGAATGATGATACCTTCATAATTATCATAGGGGAAAACCTTGTCCATATCCTGATAGGTGGTATCCCAGCCCAGCCCTCGCGTCAGCATAGAATAGCGCTGCTTAATGCCCAATTTCTTTTTTCTTTTTTCAGCCATGTCTCTGCTCCTATAAGTTCCAGCTCAACTCAAAATAATCGTCTTCTTCGTCAACATTACCGCCCATACTGATGATACTCAGATGCAATTCCTGCACATCCCATTCCCGGCCCAGAAGCTCTTCAACGGTTTCCTGTTTGATGATCAGACGACCCTCACAGTCAATCTTGACCATCCCCGGATAGATATTGACGGTGGCCTCGGGATTATCCTTTTCGATGGCCTCAATGATGGGCCGGGCATCGTCATTATTTTGAAGCGTAATTGATACTACTCTGCTCATCCGAGCCTCCTATATTTCAATGCCGGACTTTTGGGCCCGTTTGGTGATTTCTGCGCGAATTGACGTCATGACGTCAGCAGCGCCTTCGCCCAACACATGCTTGGCGATGGGGGTGAAGGCTTCGATGGCCCGATCCGTCCAGACGGATGCCCATTTCGACAAAAGGGCCGCATTCTCCGGGCTTTCCGCCGCCGTGACTTTTAACAAATGATCCAGCCAGCGTTTTTCATCCTTGCCCCAATCCTGCATAAATTCATTGAGCATCGACATGGGCGCGCCGCCGTGCTGCTGACCCGCCTCATCGAAATACTGGTAAAACAGCGGAAAAACGACGCCGTCCATAGATAGATTTTGCGCGACCAACAGCTCGAACCAGTCTTTTACGACAAAGCTGTCTTCAATCATTCTGCGCGCCCCCTGCCACAGGTCATTTTCCATCCAGTCGGCCTTGGCCTGATCAAGGCTCTTGCCCGTACTATCATCCAGAAGCAACCCTACCCGACTGATGATTTGCGCCATGCCCAGCCGATCCATGGCCGCAAACAACGCCACCTGACTGATGGCTGTCCCGTAGGCCTTGTCAGAGCAATCGCAATTATTCATATTTGCGCCCCATTCATAATGGCGCATTGGCAAAAGAAATTCCTTGATCTTTTGCTGCCACTCATCATCCATCAGGCCGAACATGTTGCTTTTACCAATGAATTTAAAATGATTTTCTTCGGCCTCCATCATTTTATGGCGGGCCATGGTATAGGTGCCGTAATAAAGCTGGCGCGGGTCATTAAAGCTATACCAATCTTCCATTTCTATGGCTGTCAGGCTTTTGTCATATATTTCCCTGCTGGGATCCCATGTGGGGCGATAATGAAAGTTCGTTGTTGGCTGAAGATCCCATGTCCCTTCCTGATAGCGGGTGGCCGGCTTGTCTGCGCCCAATCTTTTGGCGATATGATCATAGGTATGGCGCCTCGGCTGAATAACATTCGTTTTAATTTCCAAACTCATTTAAAATCTCCCAGCTGTATAATATTTCCTGCATGATTATCGTCCCCCCTTAGCCTGTCAAAATCGGCTCTGATTGCGGCCGCGCACGTGACCTCTGCCACATGGTTCACCTCGCAAAATTCCTTGAAGGCCGCATAGGGCATGACAAGTTCTATGGTTAACTCCTCGCAACCCATCACAAATTCAAATTCCAGGAACTTTCCTTTGCGGATACCAAACAGGCGGACTGACTTGCGATATTCCTGCAACCGATCCTGATCAAATCGTCTATTCTCTGTCATAATATGATGCGCCTTTTTGTGTTTTTTCCGACATTACCCCTGTAGTAGCAAGTAGCGTGCCAACGGTATTTAATTTATAAAACTTTTTAAACTATTGTTTTATCAGTGTTTTTTTCTATTTCTCGTCCTTGTTTCGGACTTTCTTCTTCGGTTTGATCAAATCATTAAATATAGCGAATATCCAAGTTCACCATATAATCAATATTCCGTAATATCCCGAGGTAACGTCACTGGGTAAGACCCTGCAAAAGACGGGCGTTTGACGCATCTGCGGAACCATTCTTTCAGGTTATGGTTGCCATTACTCAAGGTTAAACCATAAGCCAATGCCAAGGCGAACCGCGGTATCAATGCACATTCTGCGGCGGAAAATCCGGCGCCAAAAAAATCTCTTCTATCAAGAATTATCGCCAGTCTTTTCTGTATTTCATGCCAGGCTGCTGATGTGCTTTGGTACAATTCATCCGTGGCCTTATGAGGCGCGCTTTCCCGAACCTGCTTGATATAAGGAAACAGCGATTTACCCAGCTTATGGTCGCTGTAACTATGGATTTGCCTTACCTCGGCCCTTTGTTTCGGCGATCCGGACATCAGGGTTGATTCAGGAAATTTATCGGCCAGATATTCAATAATAACGGCGGACTCCCAAAGAATTAAATCACCGTCAACGAACATAGGCACCGTCCCATTGGGATTATTGGCCATAATGTCCGGATGACGCTCTCCCAGTTTTATGGCCGTCTCTTGCACATCAATACCAGCTTCAATAAGGAAAATCCTTACTTTCCAGCAAAAGGGGCAATCAGGTCGGTGATAGAGTTTCATATGTTCCGCAGCCTCAAATCATGCAAATATTCTTTCAGGCAATCTATCCGGTCATTACCCCAGAACATCTGATCACCCACCATAAAAGTCGGCACGCCAAAAACGCCTTTTTCCTGCGCCTCTTCCCAATTTTGGTCGAGCCTTTTAATCAGGCCATTATTCTTGCTCGCCCGTTTTATCATGCCTTTGCCAAGCCCGATAATATCCCCGACCTCCAATAAAACATCGATATCACCAATATTGCGCCCTTCGGCCCATTCCTTACGCATGACTTCGATAACATATGGCTCAAGCAGGCCCTCTTGTTCAGCAATTAACGAAATTGCGCCGGCGAGCGTTGGGTCCGTATCAATCGGCGGCGGGGTAAAAGGAATGCCCATTCTTCGCGCATGACGACCAACATCCTGCCGCACCAACGGGATTTTTTTCTTTGCTCTTTCAGGCGCTGACCTGCCTGACCAGCCCCCAAATGGCTTCCAGACCATTGCGGCGTTATATTCATTAAATATAGAGAACATGCTTTTAGAGGCCAGATAGCAATAGGGGCTTCTGAAATTAAAGAAAATACTGATTTCTGTTGGTTCTATTGGGGGAATTGCCATCTTCATATC
>JAJRQU010000110.1 GCA_024280095.1 Alphaproteobacteria bacterium
CCCTGAACAATGGCAAGCACGATAATTTGAAGTAAAGTCAAGATAACCCCTTATTAGTTTTTATTTCTTTGCCCGTCTTTGGTGAATATAATACTTATGGCCGTGAAGTCCATAATATAAAATCCATATTGTTCTATAATTGCAGGTAATGCTATAAGCGCAATGGTAACATATATTGATTGGGAAAAGAGCATATGTCAGGTAAGAAATGCGCTAATTTTTCGGTTTTTCTGGATAACAACAAGCCGCCTGCCAAGGGCAGCAAGATCGGTCAAGCCGCCGCCTATTTATTTCAGGAGCCTCTTGATCTGATCACGGCGAATACCCCGGGTGACGTGAGCGCGGCTTTTGAAAAGATTCAAGGCTGTCTTGATGCGGGCTATTATATTGCGGGCTGGATCAGTTATGAGGCTGGCTTAACATTTGAGCCTAAATTAACGGTGCTTTCTCGCCCGTCCCATGGTGCGCCGTTATTGTCATTTGGCGTCTATAAAGAACAAATCAAACTTACGTCGCAGGCCAGCGAAGCCTATTGGGCAGAAATATCGGCCAGAGAGGGCTATGAGCTAAGCAATGTGAGGTTAAATATTTCGCGATCTGAATATGAATCTGCGGCGGCGAAAATCCATCAATATTTAAAAGCGGGTGATATTTATCAGGTTAATTTTACCCTAAAATCCTTGTTTAACTTTACCGGCAGCCCTGAAAGCTATTATGCGGCCATGAGAAAGGCACAGCAGGTAGAATACGGCGCTTTTATAAAGTCAGACGATCAGACGGTTTTATCCTTAAGCCCTGAGCTATTCTTTCAGAAAAAAGGCCGTAAAATCCATGTGCGCCCCATGAAGGGAACCTGCCCCCGGGGACGAAATCTGGAAGAAGACCAGCATAATGTGAATTTTATGAAGAATGATGAAAAAAATCGGGCAGAAAATCTGATGATTGTTGATCTTTTGCGTAATGACCTTGCCAAAATATCTGCGCCGGCGAGCGTAAAGCTTAAAAGCCTGTATGATGTGGAGAAATATCGGACGCTTTTTCAGATGACCTCAACCATTGAGGCCGAGGCCCCGGAAGATGTGGGCGCAATTGACCTGATCCGGGCTTTGTTTCCTTGTGGCTCGGTCACCGGTGCGCCCAAAATTCGGGCCATGGAGATTATTTCAGAATTGGAGAAAGGGCCGCGCGGGATATATACCGGCGCCATTGGCTATATGGCTCCTGATGGGGATTGCTGTTTTAATGTGCCCATTCGAACCGTTACCATTGATGCCGAAGGCCGGGGCGAAATGGGGATCGGAAGCGCAATTGTGGCTGATTCGCGCGCGGCAGAAGAATATGATGAATGTTTGTTGAAAGCGAAATTCGCAACGGGGAACTTTAGGGATTTTGACCTGATCGAAACCATGCGCTGGTCTGCTCGGGATGATTGCCAAAAGGAGGCGGGCGGATTGGATTTTCTGGACCTTCATATGTCACGGCTTATTTCATCGGCCCGGTATTTTGATTTTGCTTGTGATGTGCCGGCCATTTTAAGTGACCTGAAAAACCATATTCTTTGGCTTGATCCAGAGACGTCTTGGAAAGTTAGGCTATTGTTGTCTAAAGATGGCGAAATTTCTATAACTTCTATGCCATTAAAATCTATGCCGGGGGACAAGTTATCTGAACATAAGCCCGCCATGATTACCCTGTCGGATATAACGGTGGATAGCCGGGATCCCATGCGGTTTCATAAAACAACAGATCGTCATATATATGATCAGGAATTGCAGGATCATCAAAAAAAGCATGGCAGTTATGACGTGATTTTTAAGAATGAAAGCGGCGTCCTTACGGAAGGGACATTTAATAATATTTTTCTGAAGAAGGAGGGTATTTTATATACGCCGCCCCTTGATTGCGGCGTATTGGGGGGGGTCTTGCGTCAATCATTGATTGAGGATCCTGCCGTAAAAATAGTGGAAAAACCCCTGACGCTAAGCGACCTTCGCCGCGCGGATCATATATATATGGGCAATAGCGTACGCGGCCTGGTGGCGGTTACGTTCAATGACCCGGGAATGACGTAAAATTAAGGACTTTTGATCACATAACAATTCTGGTTATTTTCCTGTAGTTTCCGGCAATATTCCTGTGCGTCAGATTTACGATTGAACGGACTTAATTGCAGACGATAAAAAATACCTTTCTTGCCAAGATCAACATATTCGATATTCCCCTGACGGCCGTCCAATAGTTTGGGAAATTTATCCTGTAATATCTTCAGGGCTTTTTTGGCGGTAGTTTCTGTGCTGAATGAGGCAATTTGTACCCGGTAGTTATCTGCGGCGCTATGCCCGACCGGGGGCGTTTCAGAAATTGGCGGGGCTATGGTTTCCGGGATGATGTTATTCAGAGTTGATGAGGGGGGATTATCAGCTTCCTGCTGCCGCACCATAAGCCCTACATCATCGGGTGACAATTGATTGGATATCAGGGTTGGCGCTAAATTCCTCGCCTGTATAACCTCTTCTGGTGTCATGACAGCGGTCAGTTTATCCAGCGCGTTAATGGCCCGCGTAAGTCCGCTCTGTGATGACAGGAAAATCCAGGCATAGGCGCGAATATTATCTTTTTCCGTTGCCTCACCGTTAAAATACATGGTGCCTGTCATAAGCTGTGATTTGATGTCGCCGCTTGTGGCCGCTTTGATCAACCAGTTAAAGGCCCTGGCATGATCAACGGCATTAATGCGCCCGAAATAATAGAGCGTTCCCAGATTCCGTTGGGCGCCCACATGACCTTTTTCGGCGGCCCTGAGGTAATATGCTTCAGCCTTGATAAAATCCTGCTCTGTGCCCCGGCCCATGCGGGAAAGCTGCCCCAGATTATATAAGGCATTTGGGTTTCCCAAGGCGGCATAGGGCAGCCATTCCGCGCGGGCTTGCTGGTAATTGCCTTTTTCATAGGCATATACCCCGCCCGCAACCGTCGCATATGTGCTTTGAGGGGGTAATAACAGGCCCGCGCTTATGATCGCTATGGACAAAAGATGGGGCTTTACAGGGGATATGGTCATCTTCCTCCGCTCCTTCCGGTGAGCTCTAAAAGGCTTAATTTGTATCGTCGAAATAAGATTGTAACATTAATATAATGAAAATTATGTAAATAATCTATTGATTATCAAAGCGTTAGAAAAGAAAAAGCTATCTATATTTTACGCTTTCTTAAGACCTCTGCGCCATAATTCAAAAAGATGAAATAGTATCACTGATGTTAAAGTCCGATGCTGGGGCATCTCTTTATTAAATGAATAGGGTTAAAAAATATGCGTGTATTAGCGTTTACCTCGCAAAAAGGCGGATCAGGCAAAACAACGC
>JAJRQU010000111.1 GCA_024280095.1 Alphaproteobacteria bacterium
ATAAAAATATAAAAATTAATGGGCAGGGGTATAGCAAAAAATGAGTTTGGTTGTGGCAGCACAAAAAGAAATTATGGGAATGGGAATGGAAGCGGACTGGGCAAGGGTTCTAGGCAGATTACGGACGGAGTTTGATGACAGTATTTATAACAGCTGGTTTAAACCGCTGGCTCTGGTTAATATTGAGGATGGCTGTGCGGTGATGGCGGCGCCAACGCGCTTCATGCGCAATTGGCTGGAATCAAATTATGCCGATCGCATCAGACATGTCTGGAGAGATGAAAATTCTGATGTATCTGATATTAGCTTCATTGTTTTGTCCGGTTTCACGACTGACAGCAGTTCCGAGGCCGCCGGCGCGGAACGGCAAAGCTCATCTTACGATGCGGCGGATATAAAAACGGCTCATAAACAGAAAAACCAGACAACAGGCGTAAATGAGGTCGCAGAGAGCGAGTTCGGCGCGCCGCTGGATCCGCGCTTTACCTTTGACAGTTTTGTGGTTGGTAAATCCAACGAGCTGGCCTATGCGGCGGCGCGGCGTGTTGCGGAAAATGATGATGTGCATTTTAATCCGTTATTTCTGCACGGGGGCGTTGGTCTTGGCAAGACGCATCTGATGCATGCCATCGCCTGGGCTAATCGGTCGGCCTTTCCATCCCGGCGCGTGGTCTATCTGTCCGCAGAGCAATTCATGTATCAATTCGTCAGCTCCATACGATATAAAGATACCATGTCATTCAAGCAGAAATTCCGTTCTGTGGATCTTTTGATGATTGATGACCTGCAATTCATCGCCAACAAGCAATCCACCCAGGAAGAATTTTTTCATACTTTTAATGCGCTGATTGACCATAGGCGGCAGGTGATTATTTCTGCGGATCGTTCCCCGACCGATATGGAGGGTATTGAGGAACGTATACGCTCGCGCCTTGGCTGGGGTCTGGTGGCGGATATCCATCCGACCGAATATGAACTTCGCCTTGGCATTTTGCAGCAAAAGGCCAATAAAATCCCGGAAGTGGACATCAGCTCATCCGTGCTTGAATTTCTGGCCCGTAAGGTTACCTCCAACGTGCGGGAACTGGAAGGCGCGCTGAACAGGATGATCGCCCATGCAACCCTCATTGGCCGCCCCATAACGCTTGAAATGACGCAGGAAGTATTACAGGACTTGCTCAGGGCTAATGTGCGGCGGGTTAATATTGATGAAATACAGCGCCGTGTGGCAGATTATTTTAATATCCGCTTGTCCGATCTTCTGTCTGCGCGGCGCGCCCGTCTGGTGGCACGCCCGCGTCAGGTCGCCATGTATCTGGCAAAGCAATTGACGGCAAAATCCTTGCCGGATATTGGGCGGCAATTCGGGGGACGTGATCATACGACCGTTATGCATGCGGTAAAGCGTATTGATGAACTGCGCCTCGCCGATAGCGTTCTGGAGGAAGATATTCAACATCTTGAACGAATTTTAGGCACCTGATTCATATCATTTATTAAGCCAAAGACTCTCCTGTTGACGGCGGCGTGCGGCATATGTGCGACTCGGGGGAAGTTGACAGCTTAAACCCCAAAGAAACCTTTGATCGTTCCGGTCAATATGCTAGTCTCTGTGGGCAATAAGGGTCATGATATTGGTTTGAGCATAATGGCCTTTTGTGCCTGAAGGTGATGATCAAAAATAAGTAAACATGAAGATGAGAAGCGCGAATAAAATATGAAGCTTACTATTGAACGAAGTGCGTTGTTAAAATCACTGGGCCACATTCAAAGTGTTGTGGAAAAACGCAATACGATCCCGATTTTATCCAATGTTTTGCTGGAATGTGGCGCGGGGCAGATGAATCTGGCCGCAACTGATCTTGATCTGGCTATTTCAGAAGCGGTCACGGCACAAACGGCCCTGCCGGGGGGAATTACCGCGCCGGCGCATACGCTTTATGATATTGTTCGTAAATTGCCGGACGGCGCGCAGGTGGAGCTGGCCTATGATGAAGACAGCCAGCGATTGACCATCCGGGCGGGTCGCTAGCGTTTTACGCTATCCTGCCTGCCGCGAGAAGACTTTCCGGTGATGTCCGAGGGCGATTTCCCCCATGTATTTGATGTGCCCGCCGCAAATTTAAAGCGCCTGATTGACAAGACGCGTTTTGCGGTTTCGACGGAGGAAACGCGGTATTACCTCAATGGTATTTATCTTCATACGGCCGAAGATGATGACGGCGGCGCGGTCCTTCGCGGGGTGGCCACGGACGGCCATCGCCTGGCACGCTTTGATATGGAACAACCTGAAGGATCAGGCGGCATGCCGGGCGTTATCGTGCCGCGTAAGACTGTGGGCGAATTGTGCAAATTGATGGATGAATTTGAGGGCGACGTTAACGTATCCCTGTCTGAAACAAAAATCCGTTTCACCTTTGCGGATATTGTGCTCACGTCCAAATTGATTGATGGCACCTTCCCCGATTATAGCCGCGTTATCCCCGAAGGGAACGACAAGATAATGGAAATTGACAGCAAACAATTTGCGGAGGCCGTGGATCGGGTCTCAACGATTTCCACGGAAAAAACCCGCTCTATTAAATTATCCTTAAGTGAGGGAAATTTGAAGCTTTCTGTCAATAGTCCCGATCAGGGCACAGCCAAGGAAGAGGTCGCCGCATCATATGCTGCGGACGATATGGAAATCGGCTTTAATTCCCGCTATTTGCTGGATATTCTAAGCCAAATAGAAGGTGATGTGGCGCAGTTGGTGCTGGCAGATTCTACGGCACCGACTATTTTGAAGGATTTAACCGATGATGGCGCGCTTTATGTTCTCATGCCCATGAGAGTGTGATGAGAGTGTGATGGCGAAACATGCGCAGAATATTAGGGCCCGGTGAGCAATCTGGTGCAGCTTGATAAAATAAGGCCGCATAATCGGCAAGAAACCCGTGAATTCCCCCCCATGGGTGTGGCCGCTATGAATGTGGAATGCGGGAAGTTTGGCGTGCCGGATCTTTATGTGGGGCGGTTGCAATTGACAGACTTTCGGTCTTATGGGCGGGTCACGCTTGTGCCGGAATCGCGGTCTGTTGTGCTGACAGGGCCAAACGGGGCCGGTAAAACCAATATCCTCGAGGCCTTGTCCTTTTTGTCTTCGGGCCGGGGCCTTCGCGGATGTCGGCTTTCAGAAGCCGGTCGATTGGCCATGGACAGCCCAGAAAATCCGGAAAACCCAGGAAATCTGGAAAATTCAGAGAAGAATACCCCATTGAGTCAGGCTCACCCTTGGCTTTGGGCCGTGGCCGCCCGCCTGGAAACGCCGGAAGGAACCAGAGAGGTTGGCACCGGAATGGCTTCTGGTGGAGGGCCTGTGGCTTTGCAGGACGCTGATCCCCAAAGAGATATTAACCCGAAAAATGTTAATCAGAGAGATAAGCGCATTGTTCGCATCGACGGTGAGAATGGCGCAAGCCCCGCCGTATTTGGCGATATTTTACAGGTGGCCTGGCTGACGCCGCAGATGGATCGTCTGTTCATAGAGGCACCGTCTGGGCGCAGACGATTTCTGGACAGGATTGTTGCCAATTTTCATTCTTCTCATATGCGTCAGGTTAATGCCTATGAGCGGGTCATGCGCGAAAGAAACCGGCTTTTGCAGGATGATGGTTCAGGTTCAGGAAATGGTGCATGGCTGGATGCCTTGGAAGGCCGCATGGCGGAGCACGGCGTTGCGGTGGCGGCGGCAAGGCTGGATGCCATGGACAGGTTGGCCGGGGCCATAGAAGAAAGCACATCATCTTTTCCCCGTGCCATATTGACGGCGCGCGGCTTGCTTGAAAATGGCCTGCTGGCGGGCCCGGCTCTTGCGGTGGAAGATGATTTTCGCAAGGTTTTGCGGGACGGGCGCGGCTCTGATGCCCGAAGTGGCCGGACGCATACCGGCCCCCATAAAACAGACCTTATTGTCCATCATAAGGATAAAAATATGCCCGCCGCCCTTTGTTCAACGGGCGAACAAAAGGCCTTGCTGATCGTGATTACGCTTGCCAGCGCGCGCATTACGGCTACATCCTTTGGCGCGGCACCGATATTACTTTTGGATGAGGTGGCGGCGCATCTTGATAAGGTTCGGCGGGCTTCGTTGTTTGATGAACTTGCCGCACTGGGGTCTCAGGTCTGGCTTACGGGGACAGACCGGATATTGTTTGACGAACTAGAAGGCCGTGCGTGCTATTATCAGGTGGAAAATAGCAAAGTGACGGAAGAATGACTTTTTTTGCCAGAATAGAAATAATTTTATTTGGCACCATGTATTAAAGGACAAGGGTTTATGTCTGACGAAATTAAAATGAAGGATGCTACCGAAGGCGCAGAAGAATATGGCGCGGATTCCA
This sequence comes from Alphaproteobacteria bacterium, assembly GCA_024280095.1. Classification (GTDB taxonomy): domain Bacteria; phylum Pseudomonadota; class Alphaproteobacteria; order Sphingomonadales; family Emcibacteraceae; genus Paremcibacter. The sequence goes on from JAJRQU010000111.1 coordinate 4,383, forward strand.
TTAAGGTTCTAAAGGGCCTCGATGCGGTGCGCAAACGCCCGGGCATGTATATTGGCGATACCGAAGATGGGTCGGGCCTTCATCATATGGTGTTTGAGGTTTCTGACAATGCCATTGATGAATCTCTGGCGGGCTATTGCGACCTTGTCTCGGTTACGCTTAACCCGGATGGTTCCCTTTCGGTGACCGATAATGGCCGAGGAATTCCGGTGGATATCCACGAAGAAGAAGGCGTATCCGCCGCGCAGGTGATCATGACCCAGCTCCATGCGGGCGGTAAGTTTGATAATAACAGCTATAAAATTTCCGGCGGATTGCACGGCGTTGGCGTGTCGGTCGTGAATGCCCTGTCCGACCATCTTGAGCTGGTCATCTGGCGCAATGATAAAGAGCATTTCATGCGGTTTGAAAATGGTGATGCGGTAGAAGATCTTATGGTGGTTGGTGATGCCAAAGGCCAAACGGGCACTAAAGTGACTTTCATGCCGTCTCTTTCCACCTTTGGTAATATTGAATTTGATTTTGAAAAACTGGTTCATCGTTTCCGGGAATTGGCCTTTTTGAATTCCGGAGTGCGCATTAAGCTTCAGGATAACCGTCATGCGGAAAAAGAAGAGGTCGAACTTTACTATGAAGGCGGCATTACCTCTTATGTTAAATATCTTGACCGCAGCAAAAACGCGCTCCTGCCGGCGCCGATCACGGTTCGCGGGGAAAAAAATGACATTATTTTTGAATGTGCCTTGCAATGGAATGACAGTTATCATGAAAATGTCATGTGCTTCACCAATAATATACCGCAAAGAGATGGCGGCTCCCATCTGGCAGGCTTTCGGGCCTCTTTAACCCGTACTATTAATAATTATGCCAATGAAACCGGCATTGCCAAACGGGAAAAGGTTTCTATCAGCGGTGATGACAGCCGCGAGGGCTTAACCTGCGTCTTATCTGTGAAGGTGCCGGATCCGAAATTCTCGTCCCAGACCAAAGACAAGCTGGTCTCATCAGAAGTTCGCCCTGTGGTCGAAAGTCTGCTGAATGAAAAACTCAGCATATGGTTTGAGGAGCATCCGCAGGAAGCCAAAATTATCATTGGTAAAATTGTTGAGGCGGCCGCGGCCCGGGAAGCGGCCCGTAAGGCCCGCGACCTTACCCGCCGCAAGGGGGCATTGGACATATCATCCCTGCCCGGGAAACTTGCGGATTGTCAGGAACGCGATCCGGCGAAATCAGAATTATTTCTGGTGGAAGGGGATTCTGCGGGGGGTTCTGCCAAGCAGGGCCGTTCGCGGAAGAATCAGGCGATTTTGCCGCTGAAAGGTAAAATTCTTAATGTGGAGCGGGCGCGGTTTGACCGTATGCTGGGGTCACAGGAAATTGGCACCTTAATCACCGCCATGGGCACCAGCATTGGCCGTGAAGATTTTAATATTGAAAAATTACGTTATCATAAAATCATCATCATGACCGATGCGGATGTGGACGGGGCCCATATCAGAACCCTGCTTTTGACGTTCTTTTACCGCCAGATGCCCGAATTGATTACGCGGGGCCATTTGTATATTGCCCAGCCGCCGCTGTATAAAGTCGCGCGCGGCAAATCCGAAGTTTACCTGAAGGATGACCCTTCATTGGAAGATCATTTGATACAGCAGTCTTTGGGTGAAATGGTATTGAGACTTCATGACGGCACACAAATTGCGGGTAATGACCTGATGGCGCTGGTGGAGACCGTACGGAAAATCAGCCGAATATTGACCCATGTGCCGGGCCGGTATAATCTGGAACTGATTGAGGAGCTGGCGCTCGCCGGTGCTTTAAATCCCGCAACATTACAAGATAATGCTCAGGCAGAGCTTGCCATTGCGGATGTGGCCAAACGGATGAATATCAAGGCGGGTGAAGGCGAGGACAGCTGGGTTGGTATCCTTGATACGGACGGTGATGGTGTCATTTTCACGCAGGAAATACGCGGCATTGAAGATACCTACCTCATCGACAGCGCCTTTATTAATTCCGTTGAGGCACGGGCGCTGAATGATGCCACGCCTGAGCTTAAAGAGATATTTGACAAGACATCGACCATCAGCCGCAAAGAAGATGTGCATGACATTACCTTGCCCAGTGATTTGATGAAATTGGTCATGACTTACGGCCGTAAAGGACAGTCAATTCAGCGCTATAAAGGTCTTGGTGAAATGAATCCTGAGCAGCTTTGGGAAACGACTCTTGATCCGGAGGCGCGAACCTTGTTGCAGGTGAAGATCAATCACGCGGATACCGCCGACGAAATATTCTCCAAATTGATGGGGGATGTGGTGGAACCAAGGCGCGAATTCATCCAGAGAAATGCGCTTAATGTGTCTAATCTGGACGTTTAGAGCGCTCTAATTCTCAAGAGCATTGATAATATTTTCCACATCAGAGAAAATACCTGCTCTTGAAAAAGCCCCATTTTCAGGAAAGGTGATATTTGGGTATTCTTTGGCAAATAGTTTGAATTTATTCAGGGCCTTTTTATAGCCTTTTTTCTTTAACATATATCCTGCCGGGGTTTTCAATATAAAGGGTTCCGGCATTTTTGTTGTTGATTTAACATATTCCATATCTATTAATTCCTGCCAGACGGCTGCTGTTTTCTGTTCGGTATTTTCCCAAACATCGCTGCCGACATGGGTGGTTAATTCTGCGCAGATATAACCCATGCCATCCGGGGCAACCGCCGCGCCATATTTGGATGGCGCACTGGCGCGGGAGATCAAATCATCTTTATCAAAATTATGAATATAGCTGTGTTTTCCGATCTGGTCTTCCGGCAGATTAAAGTAAAATACCGCGAAAGCGACGGGATGATTATAGGCGGTAAGATCATCAGAATAGTCAAGAATTTGGGCTAATTTGCTTACATCTCCCGCCCAAAAGGTCATATCGCTGTCCAGCTGCCATGTTTTTTGGTTGCCTTTGTCGCGTAAGCTAAGATGGCAGCCCTTGTCTGAATGCTTGATTTCCTGACAGAAGGTGGATTTATATATTTTAACGCCAAATTCTTCGAGTTTCTTTTCTGCCTGTTCGCAAAAGCCTCGCATGCCGCGCGCGGCAGGATAAAATTGCCGGTAATCATTTTTTGATAAATCAACCCTGTCACCATAAAAATCAAGGGGGCTCTTCATGGATTCCACAGCAATTTTCTCATCAAGCTCAGGGTGCTTTTTCAGGAAACGGGCCATATCATCTTCCAGAAAATACAGGCGTGAGGGCAGGATAGTGTTAAAAATCGTTGAAGACAGGGCATCGAAGCTGCCGCGTGTTTTTTTATGATAAATTTCATTCAGCGCCTTGGCTGCGCTTGATCCAAAATTTGCCTCTACTAAATCCGCGAGCGAGGTTATAGGGGCGTCTGCTTTTGATAAAATTCTCTCGATCAATTCATACAGAATGGTCGCAGAACGCGCAGGGCCTAGGTTTGTAAGGTTTGGGGCTTCGGTATTCTCTGATTTAATGCCATTGACGATCGAGGCATAGACGGTTTTATGGGGAACGAATTTATCGCTTAATAATTCTTTTAATAAATCGGATAATTTTTTATAGCTGTTATCAAAAAGATGACAGCCCAGATCATAAATATAATCACCATGTTCGAGTGACGCCATGACACCGCCAATGGTTTTTCCGGTATCGATCAGGCTAACTTTGTAGCCTTTTTTGGCCAAAAGATACGCGCAGCAAATTCCGTGAAAACCACCGCCGATGATTGATATATGACGTGTCATTATTTATCCTTTGATATTTTTATTTATGCCGTTTTTTATTTATAATCGGCGGCCTTTCTAAAAATTTGAAAAATCAGGGCGCCGGACGGATCTTTTTCCTCTGTGAGCAGTTGATAATTATTTTTTAGAAAAATTTCAGTATAGAGGGGATTAAAATAAGCAATATAAATGTCGCGGGGGCTTTCCTGCAGGGAGCCATCAATCTGCGTTAAAACATCTTTCATGATATGCTCATTAAAGGGGTTTCCCAGAAAAACAACAGAAGTATCGAGAGGTATTTCGTAGTTTATCACATTCATGGTGATGGTTTCAAACTGGCTGGTGTTTTTTGACTTTTTCTTGAAATTTACAATATTATTTTCGCAAATCCGGCTTAAGGATTTGGAAAATTCAACGCCGACTATTTGGGCATACCCTCGAAGCGCGGCCACCATCATGACGCGGCCTTTGCCCGATCCCAGATCAACAAATGTCCCGCGCTCTTTTGTTAAAGGGGATAATATCTTAAACATTCTGGCGATAATCCAGACATAGGACGGCTGATAATGAACGGCGTTGGCCTTATCCTCATCCGCAACATCGGACATTTCGGCGACGGATTGTATCGTAATAGTGTCCGTTTGATAGGTGAAATCAAAAGACAATTCCGCAACCGCGATCCTCAGAGAATAGAAAAATCCCCGCTTTTTTGAAGAGGCCCAAATAAATCTGGCCATACTTTTAATGCTGGAATATATTAGCCTGGCTCCCGTATGGTTTCTTTGACCTTACAGATAACCATCTAAATTATAAAGCTAATTTCAGCAAAATATTTACGGTGCTAGCTTTTGCTAAATTCTTCCTCATGGAGCCAGGCCGCATGTTTCAGGGTCTTTTTACTCTTGGTCCAGTCGATGAGCATTTGCGGCGCAATGTCATGAAGTTTCTTCATGTCTTCTTCTGTCGCCGTATCATAGGCCAGTTCTAGGCGGTGACCATCGGGGTCACGAAAATATATGGACTGGAAGATATGATGATTTGTCGGCCCGACAACCTCGATACCATCGGCTTCAAGTTTGGCTTTAACCTTGAGGGCGGTTTCTTCATTTTCGACTTTAAAGGCGATATGCTGAACCCAGTCCGGCGTATTGGGATCAAAGCCCATCTTAGGGGAATTGGGAATTTCAAAAAACGCCAGAATATTGCCTTGTCCGGCATCTAAAAACAGATGCATATAAGGATCCGGCTCCCCCGTTGACGGCACCTTATCTTCGGAAATGGCGAGGACAAAATCCATATCCAGATATTTCTGGTAAAATTCAACGGTTGTTTTTGCGTCCATACAGCGATAGGCCACGTGATGAATTCTCATTAATGTCATGGTAAGGCTCCTAATTCCAAATGAGTTATTTAAGCTATGAAGTGATAATAGTTTCATATGAAACTAAAGTCAAGCTCAAAAGCCGGGCCGTATGGGTTGCCTTATGTTTGCCTATATTTTATGGTCATTTCAGCAAAAAGGAATGAACATCAAATGGCTGCCAAGACGCCTAAAAAACCGCAAGTGCGGCATGCGGCCCAAAAGAAAAATGCGGGTCGCCGCAAAAATATCGTTGATAATGAGAATTTAAAACCACCGCGCACAGGGATTCGGAAATGGGTCTATCGATTTTTTGTGGGGATGATCTGGATTTTGATCTTGTTGGTTCCCGTCACCATATATTATGCCCATGACCTGCCGGATATTTCAGAAATAACGCAGCCCAAAGGTGGCTCAACCGTAATGGTTATGGATCGCGGCGGCGGGTTGCTTGCCAGTTACGGCGATGTTTATGGCGACTGGCTGGAATTTGATGATATTCCTACCGTGCTGGTTCAAGCGGTTATAGCGACAGAAGACCGGCGGTTTTTTGATCACGGCGGCTTTGATATTCGCGGCTTTACGCGAGCCATGATCAAGAATATCACCCGGCGAAGTATGGTCGAAGGCGGCAGCACCATAAGCCAGCAATTGGCCAAAAATCTTTTTTAAGCGCCGATAAAACCCTTAAGCGGAAAATACAGGAACTTTTATTTTCCGCATGGCTTGAAATGAATTTCAGCAAGGAAGAAATTTTAACCTATTATTTCAATCGGGTTTATTTTGGCTCTGGCGCGTATGGTATTGATGCGGCGGCGCGCCTGTTTTATGGCCATAGCGCCCGCGAGCTTTCTCTGATTGAGGCCGCGATGTTGGCCGGCGTTCTGAAGGGGCCTGCGCTCTATTCACCGCTCAGGGATTTGGAAAGATCATACCGGCGCACGGGGGATGTGCTGGATAATATGGTGGAGGCGGGTTTTATTCAGAAATCCGTGGCCGAAAAAACAAAAACCGAGAGCGTTCAAATCCTTGATAAGCAAACTGGCGGCGATGAGCGTTATTTTAGTGACTGGATCGTGGAGCGGTCGGCATCTTTAATCGGCAGGGCGAATGAGCCTATCATTATCTATACGACGTTGATGCCGGACATTCAGGATAAGGCCAATAAAGCCCTGCAGCGCATAATGGATCAGGAAACGCTTGCGCATAAAGCGTCTCAGGCGGCGCTGGTGTCCCTGGATATGGACGGCGGCATAAGGGCGATGGTCGGGGGCATAGATTATACCGTCAGCCAATATAATCGCGCGTCTCAAGCGCGGCGTCAGCCGGGGTCTGCCTTTAAATTATTCATTTACCTTGCGGCTTTTGAACGCGGTCTCTCACCGGATGATATTATGCGGGATAGCCCGGTGATTTTAAAAGGCTGGCAACCTAAAAACTATTCCGGTGAATATCGCGGCGAGGTCACGCTAAGAGAGGCCTTCGTGCGGTCTTTAAATACGGTGGCGGTAAAGCTTGCTGAACGGATCAATCGAAAGAATGTCATCGAAATGGCGCGGCGGCTTGGACTGACGACCCCGATTGTGGCCGAACCGTCCCTGTCCCTTGGCACGTCGGAGGTTTCCCTGCTCGAATTAACGGCGGCTTATACCGTGATCGCG
>JAJRQU010000112.1 GCA_024280095.1 Alphaproteobacteria bacterium
CTGACCCCAGCGCATTCATCAGACCTTTCAAGGCATACATGCTTTCCAGATCACAAAGATCGCCAATAAGGCCCGCGACTTGATTGCCTTTCACGCCTTTAAGCTTCGCGGAGATAGCCGCAAAAGCTTCTTCCCATGAGGACGGCTGCAATTTTCCGTCTTTACGAATATAAGGCTGATCAAGGCGGTTATATTTCAAGCCGTCAACGGCCTGACGCGTTTTATCGGAAATCCATTCCTCATTCACATCTTCATGAACCCGCGGTAAAAAGCGCATCACTTCCCGGCCCCGCGCATCGGCGCGAATGCTTGAGCCCATGGCATCGTGAACATCAATGGTTTCTGTGGATTTTAATTCCCAAGGCCGCGCAGAGAAAGCGTAAGGCTTATTGGTCAAGGCCCCAACGGGACAAAGATCAACCACATTTCCGGAAAGCTCCGAGGCAAAAGGCTGTTCCTGATAGGTGGTAATTTCCATATGATCGCCGCGCCCGATACCGCCAAGGGCCGGAACCCCCGCGATTTCATCCGCAAACCGCACGCAGCGCGTACAATGAATGCAGCGCGTCATCACCGTCTTCACCAAGGGGCCAAAATCCTCTTTCGCAACAATTCGGCGTTCATCTTCGTAGCGGGCATCATCACCACTATAGGCAATATACTGATCCTGAAGATCGCATTCGCCGCCCTGATCACAAACTGGGCAATCAAGGGGATGGTTCATCAGGGTAAATTCCAACACCCCTTCGCGGCCCCGTTTAACCTTATCGCTGTTGGTATGAATGATCATACCCTCGCCGGCCGGCATGGCGCAGGACGCGATCAGCTTTGGTGCCTTTTCCATTTCCACAAGGCACATCCGGCAATTGCCAGAGATGGACAGGCGTTCATGAAAGCAAAAACGGGGAATTTCAATGCCCGCAGCCTCGCAGGCCTGAAGAACAGTTGTCCCGCCTTCGACCTCTACCTCTATTCCATCAATTTTAAGCGTTGGCATTATTTAAACTCCACACTTGTCTATATTCAAGCTGCATTTTGGATTCAGGCTGCATTTCGGCTCTTTTTATATTCTAGAATACGGCGTTCCACTTCGGGCCGGAAATGGCGAAACAAACCCTGTATGGGCCATGCCGCAGCATCTCCAAGCGCACAAATTGTATGTCCTTCAATTTTCTTTGTGACATCAAGCAGCAGGTCAATCTCGCTAAGTTCTGCCTCGCCGGTGACCATACGATCCATAATCCGCGACATCCAGCCGGTGCCCTCGCGGCACGGCGTGCATTGACCGCAGCTCTCATGGTGATAAAAAGCCGCAAGCCGGGCGATGGCTCTGACAATATCCGTTGATTTATCCATGACAATCACCGCCGCTGTACCAAGGCCTGAGCCTTCGGCGCGCAAGCTGTCAAAATCCATCAATACAGTATCGCAAACATCCTTCGGCAACATATGAACAGATGAGCCGCCCGGAATGATCGCCAATAGATTATCCCAGCCGCCGCGAACGCCGCCCGCATGCTTTTCAATAAGCTCCTTTAGCGGGATGCCCATTTCTTCTTCGACATTGCAGGGGTTATTCACATGACCGGAAATACAAAATAGCTTGGTGCCGGTATTATTCTCGCGGCCAAGACCCGCAAACCATGCGCCGCCCCGCCGCAAAATGGTGGGCGCAACCGCAATGGATTCCACATTATTCACCGTCGTCGGACAGCCATAAAGCCCCACATTGGCGGGAAAAGGCGGTTTCAGACGGGGTTGGCCTTTTTTACCTTCGATGCTTTCGATCAGCGCGGTTTCTTCGCCGCAAATATAGGCGCCCGCGCCCCTATGAACATAAATATCAAACTTATATCCGGTGCCGCAGGCATTTTCCCCGATTAATCCGGCCGCATAAGCTTCTTCGATTGCCGCGTCCAAAACATCCGCTTCATGGACAAATTCACCGCGAATATAGATGTAGGCGGCCTCGGCCCGCATGCCGAAACCCGCCACAAGACAGCCTTCGAGCAGCTTATGAGGGTCATGGCGCATGATTTCCCGATCCTTGCAGGTGCCCGGCTCGCCCTCGTCGGCATTGACCACCAGATAATGGGGCCGGCCATCTGATTCCCGGGGCATGAAGGACCATTTCAATCCTGTGGGGAATCCCGCGCCGCCGCGCCCGCGAAGGCCGGAAGACTTCATTTCATTGACAATCCAGTCAACGCCTTTTTCAATGATATTTTTGGTATTGTCCCAGTCGCCGCGCTTTTTTGCCGCGTCCAATTTCCAGCTTTGATAACCATAAAGATTGGTAAAGATACGATCCTTATCTGCGAGCATCAGCTGTCACCTCCCTGCGTAGCACAAAATTCTTTCAAGGTGGTTGGGCCGCCTTCTGGTGCCGATTTATGGCGATCGGTCGTCTGCGGGCCGGGCACGATAACGCCACCATTTTTTATGGCCTTGATGAATTTCCGGGTGCTGTCATTATCCAGATCTTCGTAATATTCTTTTTTATAGGCAATGACCGGCGCGTTAACGCATGCCCCGGCACATTCCACTTCCAGCAAGGTAAATTCGCCGTCAGCAGTGGTTTCGCCAAAGCCAATGCCCAATTCATCCTTGCAGGCCGCGACAACATCGTCTGAGCCCCGCAACCAGCAGGGCGTCGTGGTGCAGACCTCAATCACATGCTTGCCGACCGGTTTTTGACGGTACATCGTGTAAAAAGTCACAACCTCCTGCACCCGGATATAGGGCATTTCCAGCATATCGGCGATATATTCCATCACCGGAACGGAAATCCAGCCATTATTCTGCTCTTGCGCCTTTGTCAAAAGCGACATCACGGTACTTTGTTTGCGGCTGGTCGGGTATTTCGCCAACTGCCCCGCCGCAAATTTTAAATTTTCGGGCGTAAATTCGAAAGTTTCCGCGTTTCTTACACTGATGTTCATCGGTCAACCTCTCCGAAGACAATATCAAAAGAACCCATCAATGCCGGCACATCCGCCAGCATATGGCCCTTCGCTACATAATCCATCGCCTGCAAATGCGCAAAACCCGGCGCTCTGATTTTACAGCGGTAAGGTTTGTTACTACCGTCCGAGATCAGATAGACACCAAATTCCCCCTTCGGCGCCTCAACAGCGGCATAAACTTCACCTTCCGGGACTTTAAAACCTTCGGTGTAAAGTTTGAAATGCTGAATTAAGGCTTCCATGGACGTCTTGATCTTGTCACGCCTTGGCGGCGTCACCGTATGATCCGCAGAAAGCACATCACCCTTAGGCATTTTTTCGATACATTGGCGAATGATCCGTATGCTTTGATACATTTCTTCGATGCGCAGGACAAACCGGTCATAACAATCCCCGTTTCTGCCGACAACCACATCGAAATCCATGTCATTATAGACATCATAGGGCTGCGCCTTGCGCAAATCCCATGCCACGCCAGACCCCCGCAGCATGGGGCCAGTAAAGCCCAAAGCGTAACATTCCTCGGCGGATACTTTGCCAATATCCACATTACGCTGTTTAAAGATACGATTTTCCGTCACCAGCGTTTCAATATCATTCATAGTGTTCGGAAAATTATCGCACCAGCGCAGAATATCATCAGTCAGCCCCTCGGGCAGATCCTGATGAACGCCGCCGGGCCGGAAATAATTGGCATGAAGTCTTGCCCCGCTCACCCGCTCATAAAATTCCATGAGCAGTTCGCGCTCCTCAAACCCCCAGAGAATAGGGGTCAAGGCCCCCACATCCATGCCGTGGGCCGTCACATTCATAATATGGTTCAATATGCGGCCAATCTCGCAATATAAAACCCGAATATATTGCCCGCGTTCGGGCACTTCCAATCCAAGCAATTTCTCAATCGCGAGACAAAAGGCATGCTCCTGATTCATAGGAGACACATAATCAAGCCGGTCAAAATAAGGAATCGCCTGAAGATATGTTTTATGCTCGATCAGCTTTTCCGTTCCCCGGTGCAGCAACCCGATATGCGGGTCGGCCCGTTCCACGATCTCGCCATCAAGCTCTAAGATCAGGCGCAGCACACCATGGGCCGCAGGATGCTGGGGTCCAAAGTTAATATTGTAGTTTTTAATATCTACTTCAGCCATAGGTTAACTTCCCTGCCCTTCTTTATCCGCTTTTTCATCGGCTTTTTCATCTCCGGGCAGAATATATTTGGCCCCTTCCCAGGGACTCATAAAATCAAAATCACGGAATTCCTGCTGTAGCTTAACAGGCTCGTAAACCACGCGCCGCTCTTCTTCGCTGTAACGAAGCTCGACATACCCCGTTAGCGGGAAATCTTTCCTCTGGGGATGCCCCTGAAAACCATAGTCTGTAAGAAGTCGGCGCAGATCCGGATGTCCATCAAACATGACACCATACATGTCCCAGACTTCACGCTCATACCAATTGGCTACAGGATAGACTTGAACAACAGAAGGCACCGGAACCTCATCGTCTGCCTGCACCTTGATTCTAATACGGCTGTTGTGTTTTAAACTCAACAGATGATAAACAACATCAAATCGCCTGCTGCGTTCAGGATAATCAACACCGCAAATATCGGTAAGCTGAACAAATTTATAATTAGCCTCATCACGCAAATACATCAGAATGGTCACGATTTTGTCTGCGCGGGCATTCAAAGTCAGCTCATCAAAAACAACGTCGTAGCTATGTATTTCATTTTCAAGGGCGCTGGCAATCGCCTGCCCCATATCTTTGAGTGTGTCCAGATTGCTCATTTATTTCATTCCTTACCTGTCCAAAGCTGTGGTTCGGCGAATTTTCTTTTGAAGCTGAAGAATACCGTAGACCAGCGCTTCTGCCGTAGGAGGACAACCGGGAACATAAATATCAACAGGAACAATCCTGTCGCAGCCCCGCACAACAGAATAAGAATAATGATAATAGCCGCCGCCATTGGCGCAGCTTCCCATGGAAATCACGTAGCGCGGCTCTGCCATCTGATCATAAACCTTGCGCAAGGCAGGGGCCATTTTATTGGTCAGGGTTCCCGCCACAATCATCACATCAGATTGACGCGGGGAGGCACGCGGGGCAAAACCCATCCGTTCCACGTCATAACGCGGCATACTGGAATGCATCATCTCAACAGCGCAGCAGGCCAGACCAAAGGTCATCCACCATAAGGATCCCGTCCGCGCCCAAGCGATAACATCATCAAGATTGGCAACGACAAAGCCCTTATCAGACAAGTCATCGGAAAGCGTTTTAAAATAGGCCCCCTGATCTGCCCCGGAATCAGCCCCGGGATTAGCAACCGGCGAATTTCCAGAAATTTTGCCGTCTGCATGGGGTAGCTTTACATTCATGACTTTACTCCCATTCCAAGGCCCCCTTTTTCCACTCATAAATAAATCCAACGGTCAGCACGCCAAGAAAAATCATCATGGAGACGAAACCAAACAGGCCAATTTCCCCAAGTGATATGGCCCAGGGAAACAAGAAAGCGACCTCAAGATCAAAAATAATAAAGAGAATAGCCACCAAATAGAACCGCACATCAAAAGGCTTGCGCGCACTATCGAATGCCTCAAATCCACATTCATAAGCCGAGAGCTTTTCCGTATCCGGCTTTTGCTCAACCAGCAACATGGGAAGCACGATGAAAACACAGGACAATATTATCGCAATGAAAAAGAAAATCAGAATGGGAAGATATTCGAGCAACAATTCATTCATCAGAGCATGGCCCCTTTTATATAAATTATCACATTACGCATTATCACAGGCAAAATTCGCAATGAAAGCATAGTCCCAACCCTCTTAAGTTCTGACGTAAATTCCA
>JAJRQU010000113.1 GCA_024280095.1 Alphaproteobacteria bacterium
CCATACCCCGATGATCAGGAACATGGGGATCAAGCCCCCTTCAAAGAACAGATAGAATAAAACCAAATCCAACGCACAGAAAACACCGATCATTAATGTTTCCAGAATCAGGAAAGCAATCAGATATTCCTTCACTCTGCTTTTGACCGAAATCCATCCGGTCAGGATAACAATTGGCATGATAAACGTGGTCAGCATGACAAATAATATTGAAATGCCATCAACACCCATATGGTAATTGATATTATCACCAAGCCAGGCGGTCTTTTCCACAAACTGGAAATCGGCTGTGGTCTTATCAAATGTGAACCACAGGATTAACGACACGATAAAGGTAAAAACCGTCGTGAACAAAGCGACATGCTTGGCTCTTTGATCGGCATTCTCACCCTTGATCATTAAGATGAAAAACACACCAACCAGAGGCAGGAAAGTAATGATTGAAAGAATTGGGAAATGTTCCATTAGCTTGCTCCTCCCCCGGAAATAAAGACAAACCATGTAACAAAAGCGGCTATTCCCATCAGCATGGCGAAGGCATAATGGTAGATATAACCACTTTGCAGCCCCCTAAATTTACGCGCCAAAGCCATGACGCTTGCCGCCGCACCATCCGGGCCAAACCGGTCGATAATATTTTCATCGCCCTTCTTCCACAAGAAGACACCCAGCTTTTTCGCGGGATTAACCAGAAGATAGTCATAAATCTCATCAATATACCATTTATTATATGACAGGGCATAAAGATAACGGAAAGTGCCAGCAAAACGTGCCGGTGTTTCAGGCTTGATAATATAGGCATACACCGCGATCAGGAAACCCAGAACCATCACGATAAACGGCGAGGCAATCACCCAGCCCGGCACATGATGCGCGGCCTCCATAACATTATTGGCCGCATCTTTAAGGAATAGGGCGCTGCCCCAGAAATCCTCGTAATTTTGACCGATAAAATAATCCTTAAAGATAAAGCCTGCCAGCAACGCTCCCAAGGCCAAGACATAAAGCGGGGCCATTATCCAATTGCCACTTTCATGGACATGATCCTGCACCGATTTAGGAGACCTGTTTTCACCAAAGAACGTCATAAATATCAAACGCCAGCTATAAAATGACGTCAGAAGTGCGGCAAACACGCCCATGAAGAAAGCATAACCCGCCATGGAAGAATCCGAGGCAAAGGCCGCCTCAATGATCATGTCTTTCGAATAATATCCGGCAAGGAACGGAAAGCCGGTCAGGGCTAACGTCCCGATAACCATCATGGCAAATGTCCAGGGAATTTTCTTACGCAACCCGCCCATTTTCCGCATATCCTGTTCATTGCTCATGGCATGGATCACAGAACCAGACCCCAGGAACAACAAGGCTTTAAAGAAGGCATGTGTGAAGAGATGAAATATGGCCGCGCCATAGGCCGATATGCCAAGGGCAAAGAACATATAGCCAAGCTGCGAGCAGGTGGAATAGGCAATCACGCGCTTAATATCATTCTGCGTGGTGCCAATGGTTGCCGCAAAGATGGCGGTTGAGGCCCCGATGAATGTCACAAAGGCCAGGGCATCTGGTGAATATTCGAAAATAGGCGAGGTGCGGGCAACCATAAAGACACCGGCGGTGACCATAGTGGCCGCATGGATCAACGCCGATACCGGCGTCGGGCCTTCCATGGCGTCCGGCAGCCACGTATGCAGACCAAGCTGGGCGGATTTACCCATGGCACCAATGAACAGCAGAATACAAATGGTCGTGATCAGGTCCCATTCCATCCATAAAAACTGAATGGTTTGACCCTGAAGCTCCGGAATTTTGGCAAAGACAACATCGAACTCAACGGAGCCTGTCACCATATAGATGGCAAAGATACCAAGGGCAAACCCAAAGTCGCCAACCCGGTTAACCAGAAAAGCCTTGATGGCCGCCGCGCAGGCCGATGGTTTTTTATACCAGAAACCAATAAGCAGATAAGACGCAAGCCCCACCCCTTCCCAGCCAAAGAACATCTGGATAAAGTTATCCGCCGTCACCAGCATCAGCATGGCAAAGGTAAAGAGGCTCAAATAGGCCATGAAACGTGCTTTATGGGGATCATGGCTCATGTAACCTATGGAATAGATATGCACAAGGCAGGAAACCGTATTAACCACCACCAGCATGACCGCGGTCAATGTGTCAACTTTAAAAGCCCAGTTGAAATTCAAATCGCCCGAGCTGACCCATGTCATAATGGTCACATGTTCGACCGTACCGCCAAAGCCAATCTGAAACAGGGCCACCCACGAGAGAACCGCAGAGACAACCAATGCACCGCAAGTGATAATCTGCGCGCCCCGATCGCCAAGCTGACGTCCAAAGAGGCCGGCGAGTATCGCTGCAATAAAAGGTCCAAAAACAATTATCTGATACATGTAATTATTATCCTTTCATCAGATGTATGTCTTCAACCGCGATGGTGCCGCGATTTCGGTAATAGATCACCAATATGGCAAGGCCGATCGCGGCTTCGCCAGCGGCAACCGTCAGGATGAACATGGTAAATATCTGCCCCCCCATGTCATTCAGATAGGATGAGAATGCCACGAAATTGATATTGACCGCCAGCAGAATAAGCTCCACCGACATCAAAATAACAATCACATTCTTTCTATTCATAAAAATGCCGAAGATGCCAATGCTAAACAATATGGCCGCAACGGTCAGATAATGAGCAAGTCCAATTTCCATCATTTTTTTCCTACCCTAACCCTTGACCCGGTTTGACTTTTACAATGTCATAGGCATCCCCGCGCCGCCGCATGACTTGATCATTAATATTCTGCTTTTTAACGTCGGGCCTTGCCCTGTGGGTCAAAACAATGGCCCCAATCATCGCCACCAGCAAAATCAGCCCTGCCATCTGAAACAGGAAGGCATATTTGGTATAGAGCAGGCTTCCTATGGCTTCGGTATTTGACATTTCACTCAGCGCCGGGATTGCCGTCGCCGGATCAGTTGTAACAGGGCCGGACAGCCCCCAACCAAAGCCCACCAACAGCAATTCTGCAAGCAAGATCAGACCAATCAGACCGCCGATAGGCAGATATTTCTGAAAGCCTTTGCGCAGCTCGCTATAGTCGATATCCAGCATCATCACAACAAACATGAATAAAACCGCAACCGCGCCCACATAAACAATCACCAAGATCATGGCGATAAATTCTGCGCCGAGCAGAATGAATAATCCCGCAGAATTGAAAAAGGCCAATATGAGATATAATACCGAATGTACGGGATTACGGCTCGATATCACCATAATCGCGGAAAATACCGTGATGGTGGCAAAAAGATAAAAGCATAATGCATAAATCATATTTTTCGTCTAACCTCTCTTAACCTCTAAGGCCCTTTGGCTTATCTGTATGGTGCATCAAGTTTAAGGTTCGTGGCAATTTCCTGTTCCCACATATCACCATTCTTTAGCAATTTCTCTTTGTTATAGAAAAGCTCTTCGCGGGTTTCGGTCGCAAATTCAAAATTTGGCCCTTCAACAATGGCCTCTACGGGGCAAGCTTCCTCACAATAACCGCAGTAAATACATTTGGTCATATCAATATCATAACGCGTTGTGCGCCGCGTGCCGTCATCGGCAACGGCGGCTTCGATCACGATCGCCTGCGCCGGACAAATGGCCTCACATAATTTACAGGCAATGCAGCGTTCTTCGCCGTTGTCATAGCGGCGAAGGGCATGTTCGCCGCGAAAGCGCGGGCTGAGCGGCCCCTTTTCATAGGGGTAATTGATGGTCGCTTTTGGCCGAAACATATAACGAAATGTCAGCCACATGGCTTTGACAAATTCGCTTAGCAAGAATGTTCGGGCGGCGTGTTTGAGGAGTGTCATATCTATTTCCTTTATGCCGGTATCTTGTCGGTTAACAACAGGAACAATCCGGTTAATACGACCCAAAGCAATGAAATCGGCAAAAATACTTTCCAGCCCAGACGCATCAGCTGATCATAGCGGTAGCGCGGTACCGTCGCCTTGACCCACGCAAAGACAAAGAACATGAAGAAAATCTTGCCAAAGAACCAAATCCAGCCCGGAATGAGATATAAAGGCTCCCAATCAAAAGGCGGCAACCATCCCCCGAGGAATAAAATACTGGTCATGGCGCACATCAGGATAATATTGGCATATTCCCCAAGGAAGAAAAGCGCGAAGGCCATGGAGGAATATTCAACCTGATAACCGGCGACAATCTCGGCTTCAGCCTCAGGCAAGTCAAAGGGCGGGCGGTTGGTTTCGGCCAAGGCCGAGATGAAGAATATAATCATCATGGGGAACAAAGGCGTGAACCAATAACCATTCACGCCCAGAAAGGTGTCTTTTTGTGCCATGACAATATCGCTTAAATTCAGCGAGCCCACACACATCAATACCGTCACCAGCACGAAACCCATGGACACTTCATAAGAGACCATCTGCGCCGATGACCGCAGGGCGCCCAAAAAGGCATAACGCGAATTACTCGCCCAGCCGGACAATATAATGCCGTAAACGCCAAGCGATGATATGGCGAATATATATAATATACCCACATTCAGATCCGCCAGAACCACGCCTGCATCAAAGGGAATAACCGCCCAGCCCACAAGGGCCAGAATGAAGGTCAGCGCGGGGGCCAGAAGAAATATAAATTTATTGGCACTGGCCGGAATGATGGTTTCTTTTAAGAAAAGTTTCAGGCCATCCGCAAAAGACTGCATCAAGCCCCAGGGGCCCACCACATTGGGGCCGCGCCGCATCTGCATCGCCGCCCATACTTTCCGGTCCATATAAACGCTCATGGCAACAATGAGCAACAACGGTAAAACGATCGCGAGAACACCGGCAACAATGCCAAGAATTATGGCCAGCCACGGCACAAGCGTAACCCCAAAGCCCCATTGAAAGAATTCGACAAGTAAATCAGCCATTGGTTACCATTGCCTCCGCTTCAAATTTTGCGCCTTCGTAAGCCTGACGGCATTCCGCCATGACTTTTGACGATCTTGCGATCGGGTTGGTCTGATAAAAATCATCAATCAAATTGGTGATTGGCACATCGGATGCCTTGCCCGCAACGCCAAAAGACTCTGGCCAATCTTCATTGGGGATCTGGTCTATGTTGGAGAAATGCGGATAATCCGCCTGCATTTTTTCCCGAAGCTGCGCAATCGTATCATAGGGCAGCGCGTTGCCCAGTTT
Organism: Alphaproteobacteria bacterium; assembly: GCA_024280095.1. GTDB lineage: Bacteria > Pseudomonadota > Alphaproteobacteria > Sphingomonadales > Emcibacteraceae > Paremcibacter. The sequence continues at coordinate 5,227 of JAJRQU010000113.1, forward strand.
TTCAGATAACGCCCGAAGAATTGTCCAGTCTTCCCGTGCTTCGCCCGGCCCAAAAATAACCCTTTGCGCTTTCTGCACGCGGCCTTCCATATTAATATAGGTTCCCGGCTTTTCCGTATAGGCCACACCCGGCAGAATCACATCAGCGTATTTTACGCCTTCGTCGCCGTGGCTGCCCTGATAAATCACAAAAGCTTTTTCAAGGCGGCTCAAATCAATTTCATCGACGCCCATATTAAAGACAAGCTTGATATCGCCCTTTTCCGCCCCGTCCAATATACCGTCCATGCCCTTATCCGATGTGAGCCCCAAATCCATGGCCCCGACCCGGCTTGCCGCATGATGAAGGACATTAAAGCCATTCCAGTCCGCGCTGATCATGCCGTATTTATCGGCAATATCATGGGCGAGATTCAAAATAGCCGCCCCGTCCTTATGGCTCACGGCACCAGCCCCCAAAATAATCATCGGTTTCTTCGCGGCTTTTAAAGCCTTGGCAAATTTTCCCTTACCGGCCAGCAGATCTTCCAAAGACTTAACCGTATCCCCCAGATGTTGCACTGGGTAGGTCAGATTTGTCACCGCTCCCACTGAGGCGATCACGCCGCGCTTGGCCAGATAACGCAAGCGGATATTTAAAACGGCGGCCTCTTTACGCGGGTTTGTCCCCACAAGGAGGCAGGCATCCGCATCATCAATGCCGGAAATGCTCGTATTAAACAAATATCCGGCGCGGTGCCGTCCGCCATATTCTGCCCCGTCCTGACGGCATTCAAGGGTTTCTGACCCCAGCGCATTCATCAGACCTTTCAAGGCATACATGCTTTCCAGATCACAAAGATCGCCAATAAGGCCCGCGACTTGATTGCCTTTCACGCCTTTAAGCTTCGCGGA
>JAJRQU010000114.1 GCA_024280095.1 Alphaproteobacteria bacterium
CAGATTCATACAAGAAGAAATTAACGCGTGAGCGATAGGCCCAGTCGGTAAAGGCAAAGATTTCGCCGCTTGCAACGGGAACGCTGTAGCGGGCGGTGAAATTCATCACCCATTTTGGCGCATTGGGCAAGGGATTGCCGTCAAGGGAAACCGTGCCATTATCATTCACCGGATCAAGGACAACCGGCCCTGAACCACCCGGGAAAATATTAAGGTTCGCATCCTGAATTTCCGTGTCATTGTAGCTCACGCCAAAAGTAGTCGCGAGATTTTCAGTAACCAGAAACTCCATGTCCGCTTCAAAACCGTAACCCCTTACATTATCCGCGTTAATCAGTTCTGTGACATTTCCGGTACCACCAACAGCTGTTAGCTGCATATCATCGACATTATAATAATAAGCCGCAAGATTAACGCGGCCCCGGTTTTCCATGACATCGGCTTTTACGCCCACTTCAAAGGAATGAATGGTCTCTGAGGTGGCAACGGAGCTTGTATTGCCAAAGGTAATCCGGCCCTGAATACTTGGCGCGCGGAAGCCTCTTGCGACGCGGCCATATACATTGACATCTTCATTAACCGTATAAGTACCGCTGACATCCCAGCTGATATTATCTTCTTTGGTATTTTCAGTCACGGTAATATTAGGGGCGCCAAAGGGGGATTGTGTTCTGGTGGCTGTGAAATCCTTTTGATCATCAGAATATCTTAAGCCTGCGGTAACCTTAAAGTCTTCAGAGATATTAACGTCCACATTCCCAAAGAGCGCAAAGGCTTCTGTCGTTTGATTCTGAACGGCGAAACCATTCACGCTGCCGCCGCCAAGGGTATCATAGCTGTAATTATTTATGGTCAGGCTTTCGTGGAAATAAAAGGCGCCAACCTGAAAGTTAACTTTCTCATAGTCATTGGTGGCGAGGCGAACTTCCTGCGTCCATTGATCGAGGCCCGGAATTTCACCGGCTGATTCAGCGGGAAAGGGAATGAAGCCCGGACCAAAGTTGCCGGCCCCCAGAAAGGCGGCACCATAACCGCCGTCAATATCACCGCGCGAGAATACTTTGCCATACTCATAGCCCGTGATGGAGGTCAGGGTCATTGAGCCAAAATCATGGGTGATGTTCATATTTACGCCGTGGGCGTCAAGGGCCTGTCTATTGCCGCCATCTGTGCTGACGGAAAAACGGTCAAAACCATCAACCAGATTTTCGGTCCCTCTCTCGATGATATTGGCGCGGAACACCGTTGCGGTACCATCCATGCTGCGGATATGACCATTCAGGAGAACGGCGGTATCTTCTGTCGGGGTATAGAGAATTTGCAAGCGTGCGGCGGCTTCGACATAGCCTTCCAGATCGCCGTTCTGGGCTGTTTGGGTGTTATCAACCCAGTCGTCCTGACGTTGATACATGCCGGATATGCGGTAAGATAATTTGTCTTTCACCAAGGCACCGCCAACAGCCGCTTCCAGCTCAACGGCGTTAAACCGGCCATAAGAAGCGCGAACGTAACCTTCGGTTTCCTGGGTTGGTTTGCGAGATTCCAGTTTGATAATGCCGGCGATGGTATTGCGCCCGAAAAGCGTTCCTTGTGGACCGCGCAACACTTCAACGCGCTCAAGGTCAAAAATGGGTGCGCCTTTTAAGATGGGATTTTCAAGAACGACACCATCATAGACAAGAGATACCGGCTGAGACGCGTTCAGGTCAAAATCTGAATTTCCAAGACCACGAATATAAAAGCGCGGGAAGGTGCGGCCAAAGGATGTTTCAATATAAAGACTTGGCACGCGGGCAGACATGAATTTAATATCCGCGCCGCCGGATTTCAATATATCCATTTTTTCCCCGCTAAGGGTTGCCACAGAAGAGGGCACATCCTGAAGATTCTGGGTGCGCTTTTGCGCCGTCACAGTGATTTCTTCGAGGATGAAATCCGCTTCTTCGGCCTGCGCGGCGGCGGTAAATACTGAAGCCAAGGCGAAAGTGGATACGGAAAATTTATAGAGCGTTTTTGATAGGGGTTTCATGGGTTTGCGTTTCCTTTAATTTTTTGCCGCCTATGTTGGGGGCTATTTTAGTAAAATTATGTAAGCCTTCAGGGTCTTAAGGGATCAATATGTTCTCTTTATGGCGCAATATATAGTGAAAAAATCCAAATGAAGCAACTGGCACCTTCTGAAAATAACACATATTTGAAGGAAATCAAAAAGAGCAGGGCTTAAATAATAGTGGATTGCTCTTTTTGTGACATCGGTGTATGGAAGAATGATCATTATACCGGACTATTTCACAGTATATAGAATAGGTTACGCATATGGTATTGCCAACAGTCAGGCTGTTTTTGTTGGGGGGAACCATCACCATGAAAAAAGCCCCCGGGAAAAACAAAGCTTTAACCTCATCTTCTGGTGTTGTTCCTACGGTGAATGCGGATGATTTATGCCGCGCTGTGCCGGGACTGGATCAGGTGGCAAGGCTGGTGGCCCGAACGGATCATATGATTGCCAGCGGCAATCTGACGTTTCAGCATGCTTTTGATTTGGCGGCCGAGATACGGCTGGCCGCCCGCGCCGGCGATACGGACGGTTTTGTCATTGTTCAGGGTACAGATACGCTAGAGGAAATGGCCTTCATACTGGATTGCCTTCTGGACATACGCCAGCCTGTTGTGGTCACAGGGGCCATGCGCAGTCCGGCGGAATTAAGCGCGGATGGGCCGGCAAATATTATGGCCGCCGTCACCTGTGCGGCAGATAAAACCATTGGCAAGGCCGGGGTTGTGGTTGTTATGAATGATGAAATTCACAGCGCAGCCTTTGTCACAAAGGCACATACGGCAAGTATCGGGGCCTTTCAGTCGCCCAATACAGGCCCCATTGGCCGATTGGTCGAAGGGCAGGCGCATTTGTTTGCTGTTCCGGTTCAAGGCCCTAAACTCACCTTGTCTGCCGGTGCGGACATGCCCAAAGTTGCGCTGATTAAAGCGGCCTTTGGCGATGATGCCTTTCTGCTTGGCATATTGGAGAAATCGGATTGTCAGGGTCTTGTGATTGAGGCTTTCGGGGCGGGGCATTTGCCGGAATCCTATCTTGCGGCGCTGGACAATATGACCGGTAAAATCCCCATAATTCTAAGCAGCCGTACCGGCGCGGGCCATATATATCAAAATACATACGGCTATAAGGGGGCGGAAATGGATTTGATTAAACGGGGGTTGATTCCATCAGGCATTTATAACGGGCTTCAGTCCCGCCTTTTATTGACCCTTCTTTTGATGTCAGGGGCCAGTCATAATGAAATTGAAAAAACCTTCGTGGTCTAAACCATTATCAGGCTTGCGATGATATAGAGCAGTAAGGTGACCCCGCCAGCGGTTAAGGCGTAGGGCAGCTGCGTTCTGACATGTTCCAAAAGATCACAGCCACTGGCAATGGCCGAAACGGCCGTTGTATCTGAAATGGGCGAGCAATGATCGCCAAATATCCCGCCGCCCAGAATAGCCGAAAGCACCAGAGAAGGCGGCAGCCCCAAGGTCTGAATTAACGGCACCCCCAAGGGGATCAAAATGGCAAAAGTGCCCCATGAGGTGCCGGTCGTGAAAGACATCAGGGCACCGGCCAGAAACAGCATGGGCACCACAAGCGTCAGCGGCAGATAATCCCCGGCAAGACCCGCGATATAGAGGCCAGTACCCAGTTCCTTCAGGCTCGCGCCAAGGGCCAGAGAAAATAAGACAATCGTTACCAGCGGCAATAATTCCCCCATGCCTTTAAAACCGATATGGACCAGTTTGATATGGCTGAATTTCCCGCTCATGAGCATCATGGCATAGGCTACAAGACAGGCAAGGGCGGTGGCGTAAAGCACGGATTTCGAGCCGCTGCCTTTGGTCATATCCCCGCCCCCGGTCCAAAACATGAAAGCAATCATACCCACAATCATGGTCAAGAGCGGCAAGACCATAAAACGGGCCTTGCTTGGGGCATGTTCATGGGTGTGACCGCCATTATGGCCTTTGGCGGTGATGGCGGCTTTGGCATCGCTGGCCTTCATGGGGCCATGAACGCGGGTGGTGAATACCGTGTAGAATACCATGGCTAATGTCACCAGAGCGTAAAAATTGAGCGGCACTGTGCCCCATAAGATCTGGGCGGCTGATTGTTCGAATTCATAACCACTGAGCAGGGCCAGAATATAAGCCCCCCAGGCATTCAGCAGGATCAAGATACAGATGGGCGCGCTGGTGCTGTCAATGATATAGGCAAGCCGCGCCCGGCTCATGCCATATTTGTCAAACAGTCCCCGCGCCAATATGCCGGACGTGAGAACACTTAAGTTGGATTCAATGAAGACCACAACGCCGGTCAGGCTGGTGAGTATGCCAACGGATCTGCGCCCCTTGGCAAGGCCGCTGCCCACCAACATCTCCACCATGGCCGTCACCCCGCCCGATACGCGGATATAGGCCAATAATGCGCCGATCATCAGGCTGAACATTAATATACGGCTGTTTCCGGCGCTGACGAAGACCTGAATGATGCGCTCAAGACTTGCCAGAAACCCGCTTAACGGCGCGATGATGCCGGGATCGGTTAACAGCAATAGTTCCGAAGTTAAAATGGCCAAAAACAAAGCAAGAATGACTTCCCTGCGCCATAACACGACAATGATGGCGGTGAGCGGCGGCAGAACGGTCAATATTTCTAATGAATTGGCCATGAAGAACCCCTATAATATTTATTATCGATTATTATGGCACCTTACGGATGAATAATGGGGCAAGCAAGCGGGGAATGATGTTGCTTAAAATTTCATGAGAATAAGGCAAGTTTCTGCAATCGCTGCGTGTCGCTGTCATGAATCAGAATGAAATTTTCCATATTTAGCTGGTGATGGTGATATGAGACATCAAATTTTGTGGCGGGAAGAATCAGGCCGTCATTCATGAAAAACACCAGATAATCATTATTTTCTGCCCAGTGAAATAATTTCTCTATGGCTTTTTCTGAATGACTGTTATTTGCTTCGATGAGAAATGCTGGTTTATATTTCTGGATTGTCAGCAGTGCCCCGTCCAGAACAGCCTGCTCATGTCCCTCTACATCAATTTTTATAAAACCGACATTTTCTATAAGCAGGTCATCCAGCCGCGCTGTTTTAATGGTAAATTCCTCCCAGCCATTTATCTCTTCAAATTCAAGCCGGTTATTCTCTTCGATAGTAGATCTGCCGTAACAAGGGTTGCCGGATTTATATAAGGGCGTTCTCATCGAAATCTCGCCCGAAGTCCCAGATAAAGCGAGCGGCATAATATCAACTGAATCTTTTCTGAAAATATTTGACAGGGCGATATTCAAATCTTTAATGGGTTCAAAGGCGATGACATTTTTTGAGTATTGGTTTAGTCGATAAGTGTACATGCCAAATTTCGCCCCCACATCCAGACTTGTCATCTGATCATGACATAAAATGGGCAAGAGCTGCATTTCGGCCTCTTTATTTACAAGGGTGATTTTACGAATAAAAAAAAGCAGTTTTGGGAATTTTCTGTACAGCACCCTGATAAGCATAAATATAACCCTGATAAATTTTGTATTTCATGACGAAAAATAAATAATAGTGCGAAATTGAATGATTGTAACAGGATTTTTTATATTCGCTCATTTTCCAGTATTTTTTCTTTTCAGGCGACTTGTGATTATTTGATGTATTTAATATACATCTTTTTGGTCTTTTCTCCTCTAAATCAAGGTATTTAAACAGTTTTTAGGTAAAAAATTGATAAAGATCAAGTCAGAATTATGTCAGGGGCATATGTAAAAGGGATAGATAATATTTTAAAAAGAGGAACGACCAGAGGAGCGATCTATGACTATTTTACACATAAATATTAAAAGTATTTTCTTAACTTCAGCAACGGCCCTTCTTATGATGCCAACCTATGCTTTTGCCGCTGATGACGGTGCAGAGAGCTTGGCAGAAGCCGTCACTGGCGGCAAAGCTTACCTGAATGTACGCGCGCGCTATGAGGGTGTGGATCAGGCAAATTTTGTTGAGAATGCTTCTGCGCTGACCATACGGACACGGTTTGGTTATAAAACCGGATCCTACAAGGGATTTTCAGGTGTTATCGAGATGGAGGACACCCGGAATCTGGCAAATGAAAATTACAATAATACCCTTAATGGCAACATAATTTATCCGGTTATTGCCGATCCAAGCCAGACGGAGGTGAATCAGGCCTATCTGTCCTATTCCTATGCAGACACAAAGGTCAGTGCAGGCCGCCAGTCTATTAACCTTGGCACTCAGAGGTTTATCGGCACGGTGGGCTGGCGTCAGGTTGACCAGAATCTGGATGCGGTAACGGCAGTTAATAAAAGTCTGCCGGATACTAAAATATTCTATGCCTATGTGTGGAATGTGAACCGGATTTTTAGTGACAACAGCCCGGCAGGCGACCATTCTTCTGCCACAAACCTGCTTAATATAGAATATAGCGGACTAAAATTCGGCAAGGTGACCACTTATGCCTATCTATTGAATAATAAAGATCTTGCCGGATTTTCAACCAATACTTTCGGTATCCGTTTTGCCGGTAAAACCAAAGTTGCGGACAAAACAAATATCTTATATGAGTTTGAGTATGCCAATCAGACAGATGCCAAAAACAATCCCGGGGATTATTCCGTGAATTATTTCCTTGTATCTGGGGGGGTTGGTTTTGCGGGCGCAACTTTCAAAGTAGCTCTGGAATCTCTGGGCAGTGATAATAATGGCACGGCAAGTTTTAAAACGCCGCTTGCCACATTGCATAAATTCAATGGTTGGGCTGATAAGTTTCTGGCAACGCCAGCGGGCGGATTGGAAGATTTTTATATTAGCGGTGCCTATAAATTTGATGGTGCCATGAAGGGCCTGAAAGCGGCCGTCATTTATCATAAGTTCACCTCTCAGTTTGGGAATACCGATTATGGGACAGAGCTTGATATGGTGGTGTCTTACGCCATTAATAAAAATTATAGTGTGGCGGTGAAATATGCGGATTATAATGCGGATACATGGTCTGTTGATACCCGCAAGTTCTGGGTCACCCTTGCCGCAAAATTCTAGATTTTAGTTTGTTTCAGCCCTTTGACTGCTGCCAAGATAATATTTGGCAGCAGGTTTATTTTATGGCCTTATAATTTATGTTTACCCTGCCTATATAGGGGTAAGGTAATATAAAATATAAAAGAGGTATCAATGAGATATAATAGGCTGGGACGGACAGACGTCACCATATCAAATATTTGTCTGGGCACCATGACATGGGGCGAACAGAATTCAGAGCAGGAGGCTTGGGATCAGATGGATTATGCCATAGATAAAGGCATAAATTTTATTGATACCGCAGAGCTGTATCCTGTGCCGCGCAAAAGAGAAACTTTTGGCCGGACAGAAGAATATATCGGCACTTGGCTACAGGATCGCGGCGGACGGGATAAAATTATCCTTGGCACCAAGGTTGTGGGCCGAAGTGATGCGGACTGGTTCCGTGCCAACGCTTCTATCACGCGGCTTAACCGGCAGCAAATCACCGAGGCCCTGGAGCAGAGCTTAAAAAGGCTGAAAACCGATTATGTGGATCTTTATCAGCTCCATTGGCCCGACCGGCCCTTGAATATTTTTTCGGATTCGCGTGGTTATGTCCATAATAATCAGGATGATATCATTCCGTTATCAGAAACTTTGGCGGTATTGGATGACTTGGTCAAACAGGGTAAGATTCGCCATATAGGCCTGTCCAATGAAACGGCGTGGGGTACCATGAAATGCCTGCATCATGCAGAACAAAATTCCGTGCCAAGGGTGCAATCCATTCAAAATGCCTATAATTTGATGAGCAGATTATTTGAACAGGATTTGGCCGAAGTATCCCTGCGCGAAGAGGTGTCTCTTCTGGCCTATTCGCCCATTGGCGGCGGCGCGTTAAGCGGCAAATATCTGAATGGTAATTTGCCTCAAGGCAGCCGTCACCAGATGTTGCCGGGTTTCTCGACCCGATATACAGGATCAGCTGCCGTGGCCGCGATTGAAAAATATTCCAGTCTGGCTGCGGATATGGGGATCACGCTCATCCAGCTGGCCCATAAATTTGTTGATAGCCGATCTTTTGTGACCTCCTCTATCATTGGGGCGACGACTATGGCACAATTATCTGAAAATATTACCGCTTTTGATCTGGACTGGACGGCCGAGTTGGAACAGGCGGTGAATGATATTCATTTGCAAAACCCCGACCCGGCACCATAATAGGTCAGGATCAGGATTCATTAAATAGGGAGTGCATAAATATGGAAAAAGCAACATTTGCCGCAGGCTGTTTTTGGGGCGTTCATCTGGATTTTGACAAGCTTGAGGGGGTTGCGTCCACGTTTGCGGGCTATATTGGCGGGCATACAGAAGCGCCAACCTATGAAGAAATATGTACCGGAAAAACCAATCATGCCGAGGCTGTAGAGGTTCTTTTTGATCCCGGAAAAATATCTTTTGAACAATTGCTGGATGTTTTCTGGCACTGCCACAATCCGACAACGCTTAATCAGCAGGGGCCGGATTTTGGCAGCCAATATCGGTCGGCGATATTTTATCATAGCAAAGAACAGAAATTGGTAGCGGAAGAATCACGGGAAAAATGTGATGCCGCAGATTTATGGCCTGATCCCATTGTGACAGAAATAACGCCCGCCAGTCAATTCTGGCCGGCGGAAGACTATCATCAAAAATATCTGGAAAAGAGAAATATCAAGATTTCCTGTCATTAGCATATTGGGGAGAGTATCAGGGTTTTGTCCAGTCCAGAATGATTTTGCCGGACTGTCCGGATCGCATCATGTCAAACCCTTTTTGAAAATCATCGATGGCATAGCTATGGGTCAGTATGGGGCTGATATCAAGCCCGCCTTCTAGAAGCGCGATCATCTTATACCATGTTTCAAACATCTTGCGGCCATAGATACCATGAATTTCAAGCCCCTTGAAGATAACCTGATCCCAATCGATGCCTGTATCATTGGGCATAATACCCAGCAGGGCAATCTTGCCGCCGTGATTGATGGTTCCCAGCATATCGGCAAAGGCGGCAGGCACGCCGGACATTTCAAGCCCCACATCAAAACCTTCGGCCATTCTAAGGTCTTTCATGACATCTTTTAGGGCATCGCGCGATACATTGACCGCCCGCGTTGCGCCCATTTGTTTGGCAATGGCAAGGCGGTAATCATTTATATCGGTTATCACGATATTGCGCGCGCCCACATGGCGGGCAATGGCCACCGCCATAATGCCAATGGGCCCGGCCCCCGTGATCAGGACATCTTCGCCCACCAGATCAAATTCAAGCACCGTATGGGCGGCATTACCCAGAGGATCAAGAACGGCGGCCATATCATCACTGATGCCATCTGGTACAGGACAGATATTCACCGCCGGCACCGCCACATATTCAGCGAAACATCCCGGGCGGTTAACGCCGATACCCAGCGTGTTACGGCAGAGGTGCCTTTTCCCCGCGCGGCAGTTGCGGCAATGACCGCAGGTGATATGACCTTCGGCAGAGACCCGCTGGTCGATGGACAGCCCGCGAACTTCTGACCCCATTTCAACGATCTTGCCGGAAAATTCATGACCAATCACCATGGGAACGGGAATGGTTTTTCGGGCCCAGTCATCCCAATTATAAATATGAATATCCGTGCCGCAAATGGCGGTTTTCTTCACCTTGATCAAGACATCATTGGGGCCAATTTCAGGCAGGGGAATATCCTGAAGCCAGATACCCTCTTCGGCTTTTGCTTTGACCAATGCTTTCATTGCGGGGATCCCTTTAGGTAATTATATTCAATTTTTGGCCAATGCGCGTGAAGGCCTCAATGGCTGCATCAAGCTGCGCGCGGCTATGGGCGGCGGATATCTGGGTTCTGATTCGCGCCTGGCCTTCCGGCACCACAGGGAAGGAGAAACCGACGACAAATATACCCTCCCTAAGCAACTGTTCGGCCATATCAGCGGCTAGGCGGGCAGACCCGAGCATCACCGGAATGATCGGGTGATCCGCCCCGGCAAGGGTAAAGCCGGCCTTGGTCATGGCTTTTCGGAAATAGTCACTATTTTCCCGTAATTTCTGGCGCGCCGCATCACTTTCGGCCAGAATATCCAGAACTTTACAGGTGGTGGCGGCGATCACCGGGGCCAGCGTGTTGGAAAATAAATAAGGCCGTGATCGATTGCGCAGCCAGTCGACGATCTCTTTGGAGGCCGCAGTATAGCCGCCGGATGCGCCGCCGAGCGCCTTGCCCAGCGTGCCGGTTAAAATATCCACCCGATCACTCAGCCCCCAATGCTCCGGCGTTCCCGCCCCGCTTTTGCCCATAAAGCCAACCGCATGGCTGTCATCCACCATGACAAGGGCGTCATATTTATCGGCAAGATCACAAATGGCCGGCAGATTGGCCAGAATGCCGTCCATGGAAAATACCCCGTCCGTGGCAATCATGCGAAATCTGCAACCCTGCGCCTCTTGCAGGCATTTTTCGAGCGCGGCCATATCATTATTGGCATAACGCAGCCGCTTGGGCTTGGACAGGCGTACCCCGTCAATGATACTGGCATGATTTAAGGCATCAGAAATAATGGCATCTTCCGGCCCCAAAAGCGTTTCAAAAAGACCCGCATTGGCATCAAAACAACTGGGGTAGAGGATCACATCTTCCTGTTTCAGAAAATCCGCAAGACGGCTTTCCAGTTTCTTGTGAATATCCTGAGTGCCGCAAATAAAGCGCACCGATGACATGCCATAGCCATAGCGATCAAGGGCGTCTTTGGCCGTATCAATCAAAGTCTGATCATTGGACAGGCCCAGATAATTATTGGCGCAGAAATTTATGTAAGACTTGTTCCCGTGGCTGTCAACGGTCACTTCTGATTGCTGGGGGCTGGTGATGACCCGCTCGGCTTTATAAAGCCCTTGATCTTTCAGACCCTGAAGCTTTTTCTGTAAATATTCCGTATATCTATGGCCCATGACCCACTGTCTTTCAAAGCTGTTTTTATATAAATCCACTATATTAAATACATAGTTTAATATAGTGGTCAAATTAAAAATATTTTATTATGCTGGATATTACTATGTTGAATATTATGGGGTTAAAACAATCATTAAGGCCCGCGCGGGCTTTTTGCCCGTATTTTCAATATAATGGGGAATATCCGCCTCATATCGGGCGGTATCCCCCGGACTTAATTTAATGTCATCTTTGCCGTTGCGCACCGATAATGTGCCGTCCAGCAGGGTCAAATGTTCCATGGTACCCTCGGCATGACCTTCTGATTCGAGCAATCCGCCTGCTTCCATCACCACATTATACCATTCGGTTTTGGTGACAAGATCAATGGGGCCAAGAATTTTAAGGGTGCATTTCCCATCTGCGCTTTGAATTTCCGGGGTTTGATGAGCCTTGACATGGGTGATTGTTGAGGGTTGCAGAGCAGGATCAGAACCATTGTTGAGCAAATCGGAAATATCAATTTCCAGAGACTGGGTCAGGGCCCAGAGAATGGCCAGCGTGGGATTGGTGCGGCCCCGCTCAATCTGGGACAGCATGGATTTGGACACGCTCGACATTTGCGCCAGCTGCGCCAAAGTCAGATTTTTCTCGGACCGCAGCTGCTTGATTTTCCGGCCAATGTCAGGGGGCGAATTGCGGGGCATATCATTTTTTTCCATTTAACGCATTTTTTTCCATTATAGTGGACTTAAGGCGGAAAAGATAATGAAAATTGACTTTGGGGGGAGATTGCCTAATATAATTTCAAGAAATAAACAGGGCTAGGGAACAGGGATATTTTTTATGACGAAAAGCCGTAAAATTGGCATGATTGTAGGGCTGTTGTTTCTGGGAGTTTCCCTGTTTGTCCCGCCGCCGGAAGGTATGAGCCATATGGCGTGGCACACATCGGGGATTGCCCTGCTGCTTGCCGCATGGTGGGCGACAGAGGTCTTGCCCATTCCGATCACCTCCCTGTTGCCTTTGTTGTTATTTCCGGCCCTTGGGGTCATGACCATGGCAGAATCCGCCGTGCCTTATGCCCGCCCGACCATATTTTTGTTGCTGGGGGGGTTTATCATTGCCACGGCCTTGGCGCGGTGGAATCTGCACCGGCGCCTGGCCCTTAATATTCTGGTGCGGGTCGGCGACAATCCCTCGGCGATCATTGGCGGCTTTATGGTGGCCACCGCCATCCTGTCCATGTGGATCAGCAA
>JAJRQU010000115.1 GCA_024280095.1 Alphaproteobacteria bacterium
TGCCATAACTCATTGAGAGCCTTGAGGAAGGTAAAATTATTTTGCGTGACGGGAAGTTTGAGATGCCCCTGCCATCTGGTTTCTGCGGGGCTGCCTTGGCAATCAAAACGCACGTAAAGATTATAAAAACCCGCATAAAATCTGGGAGCAGTATACTAATTTATCATATGAGGGTCAAATTCCCCGTCCCTTGGGAGTAGAGAAAAAGTAACTTTGTGTCCATCAATGGCTCCAGAGTTATTTGGTTTCTATTTTTGTATCGATGGGTTGAGTAACATGTTTGTTGGCCTCGCTCTGATGATTTCAGTTGTTTATTCTTCTGGAACATCTTCCACAGGCAGGGAGAATTTAACAAGGCCCTTCATTTTATTGGGGTCGATGGGTTTGCCGCGCCGCAGGATGCTGATGCGGCCCTGCCGGGCCAGATGTTTGGCCTGTTGTTTGACGGCCAGAAAATATTTCCGCCACGCATCTTTGGGGCTATCTTCTCTTGCGCGATCATCGGCAATTTCGATGGCGATGCTGCGCGGGGCAACAGCCGAACCACGTTCAACGGCTCTCATGATATAGAGGATGATGGGGTCTTCCTCTTTTTCAATTTCATTTTCTGTATTTTGATTTTCTTGTGTCATAGGGGGCATCTATCATGAAAATGTCATGGGGGCCAGATAAATTCTTTAATTACTGTGCTTATTCGCTATAAAGACCGCATAAAAGAATAAGCGGGATAATATATGCCAGTAATTTATACGCCAGCGGTTTACATTTTATGGGGAATTCTGATCGGCGTACTTGTGGCGGCTCCGCTCGGGCCGGTGAATTTAATCTGTATTCGCCGCACGCTCGCTTATAGCAAACGCAATGGCTTTACGGTTGGGCTGGGGGCGGCGGCGGCAGATACTATTTTTGGCGCAATTGCCGCCTTTGGTCTGTCTTCTGTCATGGGGCTGGTGGATAAGATTGATGGCTGGTTTAGCCTTATTGGCGGCAGTATCTTGATTATATTGAGTATTAATCTCTGGACGAAACATCCTCATTTAAGCGATGTGGAAGACACGGTACGGGATCGACTTAAAGGTGCTGTCGGGGCCTTCACGCTCACCATAATGAACCCCATGACTATTTTGGGTTTTGTCGCCTTGTTTGTGGCTCTTGGGCTTCAGAGTATGGAGCCGATAAATGCCGTGGCCATCACGATTGGTATAGGCCTTGGTTCCAGCCTGTGGTGGTTTACGATCACCAGCTGCGCGGGATATATGAAAAGTCGTTTGTCCGACAAACATTTGCTGATCATTAATCGGGTTTCCGCCGTTATTGTGGCCCTATGCGGCCTCTGGGCTGTAAGCAAAAGTCTATTTTAAAAAACCACTTTGCCGTTTGCGATAAAAAAGCCATTGCGGAATTCGGGTTTCTGATAGCGAAAATCTGTACCATCCGGATTGACGACAGTGCCGCCTGCCGCCTTTAAAACAGCGTGCCCCGCGCCGGTATCCCATTCCATGGTTGGGCCAAAGCGGGGATAAATATCTGCCTCCCCCGCCGCCACAAGGCAGAATTTCAGCGAGCTGCCGGCCGAGGCAATATCCGTGACGCCCAATTTTTCAAGGAAGGCATCGGTTTCAGAATCCCGGTGTGATTTGCTGGCCACGGCGGTGATGCCTTTGGCGGGGACATCACGCACTGAAATGGGCTTTTCCGCGCCAATGAAACGGCCTTCGCTAATATCCATTTGAACGGCATATTTTGGGCCTTTGGCAACGAACATACGGCCCAGAGCAGGGGCATAAACAATACCAAAACTGGGTTGACCATTTTCTATCAGGGCAATATTTACCGTAAAGTCTGTGCCTTTTTTGATAAATTCCTTGGTGCCATCCAAAGGGTCAACGAGCCAGAATATATCGGCAACGTCAGGGATATTCCCGCTGCTGGCCTGTTCTTCGGCAATGATCGGAATTTCTGGTGTGATCTCTTGCAAATCCCGCAGAATTATGGCCTCTGCGGCTTCATCAGCTTCGGTCACCGGGGAGGCGTCTTCTTTATAATGAACAGTAAAATCTTTCGCATAGACGGCCATAATTTTTCGGCCCGCCTCAAGCGCCGTTTCATATAATTTCTCGGCGAATATTTGATAATCAATCATATGTTTTGTCATGGCGATTCCCAATGTAATTTCCATAGTTACTATTGTTATTGTCGAATTGCTATTATATGTTCAATCTAAAATTTGTCATGTTTAAACTAATGTCATATTTAAATTAATGAAAGTATCTATTCCATGAATGATATCGATTTCTCTGCGTTGTTATGTTCCCGTCTTTGCCACGACTTAATCAGTCCCGTTGGGGCCATTGCGAATGGGCTTGAAATCTTGGTGGATGAAAATGATGAGGTGATGCGTGCAGAAGTCATGAAGCTTTTGGCCCAGAGCGCGGAGACAACATCGGCCAGACTTAAATTCTATCGTCTGTCTTTTGGTTCTGCGGGTGGTTTTGGCGAAAAAGTGCCTTTGAGAGAAGCTGAAAGCGCCATCAAGGGACTATATCTATCGGGGAATATTGACCTGACGTGGCAATCGGATATTGGTGGTATGGATAAAGATGCCATGAAAATAATGCTGAATATGGTATTGCTTGCGGGAGAAAGCCTGTTTCGGGGAGGGGAGATGCTTATTGAAATTAAAGAGGAAGCGCCCACCGTTAGCGTTATGGTGAAAGTTCGGGGAGATAAAATTATTTTCAGTGACCTTATCCGCAAAACACTTTTGGGGGAGGTGCCAGATCGTGAAATCGAAGTGAAGACGGCGCCGGCCTTTCTCGCGGCCAGTGCCGCCCGGAAAATTGACTGTAAAATACAACATATGATGCATGATGAACAGAGCTTCTCCCTCCAAATGTCCTATCGGGAGGGCGGTATTTAGAGCATTATCAGAGCTTTTTAATAAAATTTAACATAGCGGAATAAGCAGGTAGAAACTTTTTAAGATAATTTTTCAATCATTTTACCCCTTTTTAACTCTTTTCCACGATCTTGGATAAGAGTGAAGGTATATGACACATCTTGTCACATGGAAAAGGTTGAGAGTTATGGATGATTTACTAAGCGAATTTCTTACAGAAACATCGGAAAGCATCGATGTCGTTGATGTGGAATTGGTGACCCTGGAACAGGACCCAACAAACAAACCAATATTAGATAATATTTTTCGTTTGGTACATACTATTAAAGGCACCTGCGGTTTTCTTGGGTTGCCGCGGCTTGAAACTGTGGCGCATGCCGGTGAAAATGTATTGGGTAAATTCCGGGACGGAGAATTGGTCGTCACACCGGGCTCCGTTACATTGATCTTAGCCGCGCTTGATCGCATTAAAGAAATCCTTGCGGGATTGGAAGCAACCCAGAAAGAGCCAGAAGGGGATGACAGTGAGCTTATCTCTCAACTAAATGTCGTGGCTTCTGGTGGGACAATTGATGCGCAAGCGCCTGTTGCAGAAGAAGTTGAGGACGATATAGTCCTGCCTGAAATCACGCAATCCTCTAATATGTTGCCGGGTCAAGTCTCATTAGAAGAACTCGAAGCGGCGTTTGCTGCGGCACCGGGCCCTGATGATGAAGATAATGATGAAAATGCGGCCGCAGAGGAAAGCGCAGAATCAGAGGGCGAGGATATTTTAACACGCATTGGCGGGGTCGAGCCGGTCAAGGTTATTGTCCATCTTTTCCATAATAGAATTCTTGCGGATGCCTCTGTTAAGGGTTTGATGGCGGGAATTAATACCCGTGACAGTAAAGATAAAATGAGAAATTTCTTAACGGCCTACCTTGGCGGCAAGCCAGATTCTGGCCCGAGTGTGTCTGCGGCTTTTGCGGGCTTTATATCCCATGGCATTACCGAACAACAGAATGAAACGGTCTGTAAATTACTAACTTCTGTTCTGGAAGAGGTGGATTTGCCGCCTCTGGAAGTTGATGCGGTTGTGGAATCTTATCGGGCAATTTCTGTGGATATCCTTGCCGAAGCACGTGATGCATCGAAAAACAACAGCAAGAAAGATAAGGATGCTGCCGGCACGGCTAAAAAATCGGGCGAGGGTAGCGTTGCAAACCAGAGTATTCGCGTGAATGTTCAGGTTCTGGAAGATTTGATGACGATGGTTAGCGAACTTGTCCTTACGCGAAATCAATTAATGCAGCTATTGCGCAATAGTGATGACAGTGAATTTTCTATTCCTCTGCAGCGGTTAAGCCAATGTACGACGGAACTGCAGGAAGGTGTTATGAAAACCCGAATGCAGCCTGTTGGAAATGCCTGGGCCAAATTGCCCCGTATTATCCGCGATTTACAGTTGGAATTGGACAAAAAAATTGATCTTCAGATGCTTGGCGCTGACACAGAACTTGATCGTCAGGTCTTGGAAATGATTAAAGATCCTCTGACCCATATGGTGCGTAACTCTGCTGATCACGGTATTGAGATGCCCGCAGATCGCCTCGCCGCAGGTAAAAAGGAAACCGGAACTGTTCGGTTGAATGCTTTCCATGAAGGCGGTCATATCATCATTGAAATTACGGATGATGGTGCCGGGCTTCCCGTTGAAAAATTAAAAGCCAAAGCGTTGAAAAACGAACTGGCGACACAGGAAGAGCTGGACGAAATGTCTGATAATCAAATTCAGAGATTTATTTTCCATGCTGGCTTTTCTACGGCAGAGAAAGTAACGGCTGTATCGGGCCGTGGCGTCGGGATGGATGTTGTTCGCTCCAACATTGAAAAAATTGGCGGCACGGTTGATCTTAAATCAATTGAAGGTAAAGGCACCAGTTTCAGCATTAAAATACCCCTGACACTGGCGATTGTTTCGGCCTTGATCGTGGAATGTCGCAAAGAAAAATTCGCTATTCCGCAAATCAGCGTTCTTGAGTTGGTAAGAGCTTCCCATGATTCAGAGCATAAAATTGAACATATCAACAATACGCCAGTGCTGCGGCTTCGGGATCGTTTATTGCCGCTTATCAGGTTGGATGAGATATTGGGTATGGCGGATGCTGAAACAGATACGGATGAGGCCGCGTCGAAAGAGGATTATATTGTTATTTCCCAGGTCGGGACATTCACTTTCGGTATCGTGGTGGATCAGGTATTCGATACCGAAGAAATTGTGGTCAAGCCTGTGGCCCCAATTTTAAGAGATCTGCAGACATTTGCAGGGAATACAATTCTTGGTGATGGTAAGGTTATTATGATTCTTGACCCGAATGGTATCGTCAGTCAAATCGGTGATAATATGAATGATACCACTGGTTTTGGCATGGAAGAAGAAGAGACGAGTAAGAAAACGAAAGATGAAAAGGAAGCTATTCTTCTATTTGGTGCGGGCGGTAATGATTGCCGTGCGGTTCCACTATCGCTTGTGGCGCGCCTTGAAGAAATAGATGTCACCTCAATTGAGAAATCAGATGGAAAACCCGTGTTTCAGTATCGCGGCCGGTTGATGCCATTGGTGACGTTAGATGACAGCTATCAATTGAAAGAAGAAGGCCGTCAGCCCGTACTTGTTTTTGCGGATGGTGATAAAACGATGGGCATAGCCGTAGACGAAATTCTTGATATTCTGGAAGATGAAATCGACATTGAACTATCTTCCGGCATTCAGGGGCAGGTGGGCACAGCCGTTATTAATGGTAAGGCCACGGAAATAATTGATGTGGCTTACTATATAGAAAAAGCTTTTGGAACTCTGGGGACGTCAAGTACTTCTGGCCATATGGGCATTAGAGACCAGTCCCACCTTCTTCTCATTGATGACAGTAAATTCTTTCTCAATATGATTAAGCCATTACTGTCAGCTGCGGGCTATAAGATAACGGCTGTTGATAATGCAAGCGACGCCTTGAAACTCCGTGAAAAAGGTGAAGACTTTGATTTGATCATTAGTGATATTGAAATGCCTGACATGGATGGTTTCGGTTTTGCTGAAAAGGTTCGTGAAGGCGGTATCTGGCAGAAAACACCGATGGTTGCCCTGTCTTCCCATCAAACACCGAAAGATTTTGCGCGGGGCCGGGAGGTCGGATTCGATGATTATGTGGTAAAACTTGATCGGGAATCCCTGATGTCTACTATTGTTGAGCAGATTGGCAAAAAACAGAATGCTGCATAAATATTTAAAAGGGTAATATGCTATGAAAAATGAAAATAGAGATTTCGTGACAATTCGGCTGTCAGGTCAGTTATGCGGTATTCCAATATTGTCTGTACATGATGTTTTGTCTGAACAGAGGATCACGGTTGTTCCTCTTGCACCAAGTGCTGTCGCCGGTGTTTTAAATTTGCGCGGACGGATTGTTACCGCCATAAACCTGAGAAAACGTTTAGGCTTGGACGATTCAGGTGAAGGCGATGGAAAGATGAGTATTGTTGTTGAGTATGAAGGGGAGCCCTATAGCCTTTTGATTGACTCGGTTGGAGATGTTATGTCTTTCCCTGAAGAGAAGGTTGAACGCAATCCGGTTACTCTGGACGAGCGTTGGCAAGGGGTGTCAGAGGGCATCTATCGGATGGAGGGTGAATTACTGGTCATTCTTGATGTGGAAAAGCTGCTGAATTTTGGGAAAAATCAGGCGACGGCAGCTTAAGTAAGTTATAATTAATTATCGGATAGCAAAAAAATGCTTGGAGAAGAATAATGAAATCCTGTCTCGTTGTCGATGACTCGAAAGTTATAAGAAAAGTCGCAAGGCGAATTCTGGAAGAATTAGATTTTGACGTTCGCGAGGCCGTGGATGGTCAGGATGCGCTTGATGCCTGTCATGATGTATTGCCGGATGTGGTTCTTTTGGACTGGAACATGCCGGTGATGAATGGGCTAGATTTTCTAAAAGCTCTCAGGGCTTCTGATGGCGGGGACAAGCCAGTCGTTGTTTTTTGTACAACAGAAAATGATATGAGCCATATCAGCGCCGCAATATCTGCGGGCGCCGATGAATATATTATGAAACCTTTTGATCGCGAAATCATCGAGTCAAAGTTTTCTCAGGTAGGGTTGATTTAAGTGCCAACAGCGTCTTTAAAAGAAAAAAACCAAAAATCAAGATCTGGTCAATATCGTGTGATGATTGTTGATGACTCAGCTGTGATCAGGGGATTGATGTCTAAATGGCTTGGTGAAGACCCGGCGATTGAGGTCGTTGGTACGGCGGGTAACGGCGAAATGGCCTTGCTTTCCATGTTACGTTACGATCCGGAAGTTATTATACTTGATATTGAAATGCCTGTTATGGATGGCTTAACAGCCTTGCCAAAAATTTTCCAAATAAATCCAAAAGTTAAAGTTGTGATGGCGTCGACCTTGACAAAACGTAATGCGGAAGTCAGCATGAAAGCCTTGTCTTTAGGGGCGTCAGATTATATTGCGAAGCCTGATAATAATCGCGAAGTTGCTTCTTCTCAGAGTTTTCAGGAAGAGCTTATCAGCAAGGTTGTCAGTATCGCGGCAGCGAGCCGGCTTAGAAATAACGGCGAGGTCTATATAGGTGAAAAAAGCAGCCTTATAGACAAGCAATTCACGTCAATCATGAAAACGGGCAAGGTCATTGATAAACGCAGGTTTTCAGGCAAAAAAACATCCATTCTGGCCATTGGCAGTTCCACGGGGGGGCCGCAAGCACTGCTCGTTGTGCTGAAAGATTTGGGTCTGGTGAATGTTCCCATCGTGATAACGCAGCATATGCCGCCGACTTTTACGAAAATTTTGGCGAAGAATTTAAGTCAATCTACGGGTTTAGATTGTAAAGAGGCGGAAGATGGTGACATTCTTGAAAATGGCAAAGCGTATCTGGCGCCCGGCGGTTATCACATGAAAATTGTTGAGAAAAACGGGCAAAAAATCGTTGCACTCAATCAGGATCCCGCAGAAAATTTCTGTCGGCCCTCTGTTGAGCCAATGTTCAGAAGCCTTATCGATATTTATGGTTCTGAAGTATTTGCAATTATGTTGACGGGAATGGGGCATGACGGTCTTGAAGCCAGCGGAAAACTGGTAGAGGCTGGCGGAACATTAATCGCGCAAGATGAAGAGACAAGTGTCGTTTGGGGAATGCCGGGAGCCGTAAGTCGGGCAGGGTTATGCAGTGGCATATATCCCCTGAACCAAATCGGCTCAAAAGTAAAAGAAAAATTAGTAGGACGGACATAATGAGAAAAGAAGATTTTGAACTCTTAAGCAAGATCTTGAAAGAAAGGTCAGGATTGGTGCTTTCAGAGGATAAGGTTTATTTGCTGGAAAGCCGCCTTACACCTATTGCCCGTAAAAAAGGTATGGAAACACTGGATGATCTGATTAATGAGATTCGGCTGCGGCGTAAGGAAGATTTGCTTCGTGAAGTGACCGACGCAATGACAACAAATGAATCTTTCTTCTTTCGTGATAACACCCCATTTGATTTATTCAAGGAAGATGTACTTCCCGCACTTATGAAAAATAGAGCGAATAAACGGCTGCGTATTTGGTGCGCGGCAGCATCAACCGGACAAGAACCTTATTCTTTAGGTATTATTTTAAAAGAAATGGAAGCTCAGCTTAGTGGTTGGAATATTGAAATTATTGGAACCGATTTATCCCAGGATGTTCTTAACAAAGCGAAAGCGGGGATATATTCTCAGTTTGAAGTCCAAAGGGGATTGCCCATCAAGCTATTGATGAAATATTTCACGCAAGCGGGTGAAATGTGGCAAATATCGGAAAATATCCGGAATATGGTGACTTATAAACCCTATAACCTTCTGGATAGTTTTGGTGCATTGGGAAAGTTTGACGTGATATTCTGCCGTAATGTATTGATATATTTCCATCAAGAGACAAAAGCGGATGTGTTAAACCGTCTGCGCGCGCAGATGCCCGAGGATGGGACGTTGTTTCTGGGCGCTGCTGAAACCGTTTTGGGCCTTACGGATAAATTTAAACCTGTTTCTGGAAAACGGGGGCTGTATAAAACTTCTGATCATATGTCTCAAATTCTGAAAGCTGGATAATCCATATATAAATATCGTTTTGGATTTGTAAAACAAAGAAACATAAAAAGGCCACTCCTAAGAATTTAGGAGTGGCCTTCTCATTTTGGTAAATGTAGAATTTACCGGAGACAATATATGTAATTTTTAGACAGGTAATTTATTAGCTGGCAACGGCGACGCCATCTTCCTTGTGTTCTGGATCACGTAATACATATCCGCGCCCCCAAACAGTTTCGATATAGTTTTCACCACAAATGGCCATTAGTTTTTTGCGTAATTTACAAATAAAGACATCAATGATTTTTAATTCAGGCTCGTCCATACCGCCGTACAAATGGTTCAGGAACATTTCTTTGGTCAATGTTGTGCTTTTCCGCAATGACAGCAGTTCCAGCATGGCATATTCCTTGCCGGTTAAATGAACGCGCTGTGTATTGACATCAACTGTTTTTGTATCAAGGTTTACAGCCAGTTTTCCGGTGCGAATAATGGATTCTGCATGGCCCTTTGACCTGCGGATAATCGCCTGAATTCGGGCAACAAGTTCTTCTTTATAAAATGGTTTTGTTAAATAGTCGTCGGCACCAAAGCCAAGCCCTTTTACTTTATTTTCCAATTCACCCATGCCGGACAGAATCAGAATAGGGGTGATCACTTTTGACAAGCGTAATTTTTTCAAGACATCATACCCATGCATATCCGGTAAATTCAGATCAAGCAGGATAATGTCATAATCATATAACTTACCAAGGTCGATACCTTCTTCTCCAAGGTCTGTACTGTAAATATTAAAGCCTTCTGCTGTTAACATTAACTCGATACTTTTTGACGTGGATGGATCATCTTCTATGAGTAAAACGCGCATTTAGATACCTTTATGTTTTTGTTTTTTTAAAATATATTAATGATTAAAATATGTCGTTAACCTCTTCTTGTTAACTATTATTAACACAATTGGTTAACAAAAGGTAACCAAGGTTATAAAATATGGTGCTTTTATCGGAAATGTTAATAATATGATCTTAATAATATTGATTTTTTACATTGTAAGTCATTGTAATATAAGAAAGTTAATGAGTGTTACTGAATATTTAAGTTAATGATAATTTAAAAGAAAATATTATCATTTTTAGTATATTTTCCTGTGATAACGGCCATATTTAGCGTATCATGGTGCCGTAATTAATTAAAATCATTGTGGATCGCCGTGTATACTTTGAAAGCTGAAATAGAAAGAATGAACGCCTGGCGTTTTTATGGCCGGGTTGTTGGTATTCAAGGGCTTCTGGTCGAAGTTGCCGGTGCGCAGAGCTCGTTAAGCATTGGGTCACGCGTTAATTTATTATCACGTCAGGACAAAATCGTTGCTTGTGAGGTTGTCGGCTTTAGGGCGGATCAGGCCTTGCTTATGTCATATTCAATGCTAGAAGGCGTTGGGGTTGGCTGTCAGGCTTTTGTTGAGGGCGAAACGCCTGTTGTTCATCCTTCAAATAAGTGGTTAGGCCGCGTGATTAACGCCATGGGGGAACCTATCGATGGCAAGGGGCCCATAAAGTCTGGCGCGGAAGCCTACCCCATCCGCGCGCAGCCGCCTCCGGCACATTTACGCCAGCGTGTTGGCGGCAAGATTGACTTGGGGGTTCGGACATTGAATACCTTTGTCACATGCTGCAAGGGACAAAGGATGGGGATTTTCGCGGGCTCAGGTGTTGGTAAATCCATTCTCCTGTCTATGTTTGCCCGCTATGCCAGATCAGATGTGTCCGTTATCGGCCTTATTGGGGAGAGGGGGCGCGAGGTTCAGGAATTTATAGAGGATGACCTTGGCCCCGAGGGACTGGCCAGAAGTGTCGTTGTGGTGGCAACTTCTGATGAAACGGCGCTTATGCGGCGTCAGGCAGCCTATTTGACTTTAACCGTCAGCGAATATTTCCGGGATCAGGGCAATGATGTTCTGTGTTTAATGGATAGTGTCACGCGGTTCGCCATGGCACAAAGGGAGATCGGTCTGGCTGGCGGGGAACCACCGGCCAGCAAAGGCTATACGCCGACGGTATTTACAGAATTACCAAGGCTTTTGGAGCGGGCTGGCCCCGGCATCGACAAAGGCCATGATACAGGCTCTATCACGGGGCTTTTTACGGTTCTGGTAGAGGGGGATGACCATAATGAACCCATATCCGATGCGGTGCGGGGGATATTGGATGGCCATATTGTTCTTGACCGCGCCATTGCCGAACGGGGACGCTTTCCGGCGATCAATGTTTTGCGGTCAATTTCCCGTACAATGCCCGGATGTAACAATAATGAACAAAATGATCTTTTGGTTACCGCTCGTAAATATTTAGCAGACTATAATGACATGGAAGAGATGATTCGCCTCGGCGCTTATCGGCCCGGTGCAAATCAGGACGTGGACGCGGCCATTCATTTTCATCCTGCCCTTGAAGAATTCATGACGCAGAAAAAAACTGAATGCAGTTTGCTGGATGAGGGATATGAACAGCTTGCCCAGATATTGCAAAATACCCCGGCGGATAATACGGAAAATTAAAAAAATACCGCCAAAGTATAAATAATAAAAAATAAAACGATCAAAACAGGAATATTTACATAATGAATCGTAAAGGCATGACAGGTATGATCCGGCTACAAAAGTGGCAATTGGATGAAAAACGCAGAGATTTGGTTGCGTTGGAAAAAATGCGGGATGATCTCAAGCAGAATTTGACAGACCTTCAAAATGAATTGATTGCGGAACAAAGAAAAGTGGCAGAATCCCCCGTCGTCAGTATTGCTTATGCCGGTTATGCACAGCAAGTCATGGCCCGCCGGGTGAATATCGTTAATTCCATGCTGGAAGTCGACGCTTCCATCGAAAATAGTAAAGATCAAGTGGCAGAGGCTTTTAAGGAACTGAAAAAATACGAAGTCGTTGAACAGCGCGCGCGCGAGCGGGAATATCGCGCCCGTGATCTGCGTCAGCAAAACGAGCTGGACGAACTGGCCATCAACATGCACCGCCGCCAAAATGCCGGCTGATAAAAATGGCATAATAATATTCTAGAATATGGCCGGAAGGCGTTTCAGCAGGGCATCATTTTCCCAATTAGGCTGGCGGTCTTCAATGGTGACCCATATATTCTGACCTTGGTTGTTTTCTTCATCGACCAGATTTACTTCAATCCATTTCGGAATGATATGGTTGGTGATATCTTCCAGAATATCATGGCCCAGTTTTTCTGCTTTTGTGGTTTTATGGGCGAGCATCTGCCTTAAATAATCGGCCAGTCCGTCATGATCCAATATAAGTTTGTCCGGAATATAACGTAATCCAAATAAATATGTTTTTTGGTTCAGGGTAATTTCCTGTATGATTGAAACGACATATGTCTTGCTACGATAAGGATTTTCTGAGGAGGACAAGAACTCTTTCTCATTGGAAGAGGACGAAGGTTTTACCATAAGGATATAGTCTTTCTAGGCTTTGAGCATATGAATTTTCTGGTTGATGATATTTTGCACGGATATATCGGGTGAAATATTATCTCTGAATTGAAGGTCCCCTGCAAAACCGCTGATTTCTAAGGATGTAATGAACTTGTCAGACAGATCTTTTTTCATTTCTGCCGGCAATATGGCTTTTGACCGGATAATTATATTGAGTGTCGTTTCTTTCAGTAAGCCATCGACCTGAATCTTGCCAATTTGGCTTAAATTTAATTCCACAATAAAACGCGTGGCGACTTTTTTATCGTCATCTTCAGGGGCCTTATTATTTTTGTCGGTTTCTTCATCAATCAGTTGACGAGTCAAGATAGGGATGG
Source organism: Alphaproteobacteria bacterium (assembly GCA_024280095.1). Lineage (GTDB taxonomy): Bacteria > Pseudomonadota > Alphaproteobacteria > Sphingomonadales > Emcibacteraceae > Paremcibacter. Next base: position 12,841 of record JAJRQU010000115.1, read on the forward strand.
CCTGAACGTCCGTCCCAACCTGCATGGGAATCAGGGCAGGCCGCCAATCATTGACCGTCGTTTCAGCCCCTAATCTGAATATGCGTTTCATATCACTATTAAGCATATTCAATAACTTACCCTGATCAAGTCTTTCTATGCGCTGCGTGACGGCGGGCCCCAGCCATATTCGCGCAGGATTTTTCGCCCCTAAAGCGGCGAGAAAGAACAACATACTGGAGGTCATTTGCGCCGGACTCTGGATGCCGGGTATTCTGTTGCCCAGCAGGTGAGCAGGGCTTGCTGCATCAACAGGGGGCAGCAAGATTGATAATAATTGGCTCAAGGATTGCCAGTTCTGGACAAAATTTTCCAGTGGTTGCGGGGGAATTTGCGTTCCCGTAACGGGCAGGGCAGATGGCGATACTGTTTGCGCTGCTGCGCTCACGCCTGTGGGTAGATTTTCCTGCGCGGTGGATGTGCTTGTATTTACCTGTGGGTTCGTATTTACCTGTGGCTCAAGTTTTTGGCTGCTCTTTACATCGGCTTGACTGACTTGACTGGTTTGCGGCGGCGGCAGATTAAAATTAATCACTGTTCCTGCTTTAAGCTCAATGGGGCTTTGAATCCTGATCACTGAAACCGGCGTGGCAATATACAGTGAAATTAATTCATTCGGCTGACCAGTATTCGAGGGGGCAGAATTTGGCTGGGCAGTTTGACTATATTGGCCCGGATAAGGATTGTTTTTATTGGTCTGGGCGGGCGCTGCAGAATTTGTAATATTGGTGTTTTGTTGCATAATATTCTTCGCGGGATCAATGACAATACCCCAAAAACTTTGCACAGGCCCTGATGTTGATGCTGATTTTGGCACGGGTTCTTTTACTGATTCTGGCAGGGGGTTAATTTTATTCTCAGATGTCGGAATCTGCGTTGGATTCTGGGCCTGAATATCTGGAATAGCGACGGATTCAATGCGTAAAGTGAAATTACGGCCCGCCTTTATATTATCCAAGCTATTATCTAGGGGGCTTGTTTGTCCGAGCTGTTTTTGGACAATGTCAGGAAGGTTAATGGCCTCCTTGGGGATATTTTTAACCACGGTTGCCAGCAGGTTGACATGTAATAATTTTTCTAAATTTATTTGGGCTGTTGCTGCGGGTGCCAAAGTTTGGCCTATATTTTGGGGCGAGAGTTTGACAATCTGTTCTTGGGCAATTAAGCCATTTCCGGCGATAGAAGATTGGATGGTCGCCGCCGGGCGACTCTGCTGGGGCGTTGCTCTTTCATACAAGGTGTAATTGGTCGTGGTCGCGGGCAGGGGCAATTCATTCAGTTTATTGGCGCTGTCCCTTGCGATTTTCTCCGCGCGGAAAATATCAGTTGTTCTATAAGATATTTGCTGCTGTTCAATGGGCAGAGGGTTTTGAACAATGGATGGCCGGATTTTCGGAGGTGCACTGCCCAGTGCGGTGAGTTCCAATGTGACCGCTATTGATAACGGCGGATTTCCTGGTGCCGTTGTATTTGGTGGTGGGCTATAGATGAGCCGTGCTTCAATTTCCCTGTCCAGCTTTAATATTTTAACGGAAAGAACCACATTGGGCGGAATTTTTTCAATATCTTTTTGATGTGATACATCATATTTAATGACATAGGTCCCTGTTTCAGAAGAAATAAGCGGGCGATTCTGACCATCAATGCCAAGGTAAGTCGCCGAGATTTTACTGCCTTCCTCAAGGTTGGCAAGGCTGGTGGAAATAGTGACAGCCGTATCATAAGGTACCGGTTTTTCTTTTGTGTCCTGAAGCTTTTCTGGCGCGGGGGATTTCTTGTCATTTGGTTGTTGCTGGGCGGAACTATCATCAGATGTGGATGAGGCACGGGTAACCCGCGCGGTACCGTCGCCCGTTACGAGGGGGGTATTTGATATTGGGGCATGAATATCGTTCATACCCTTATATTACACCAATTTATGCTTTAATTACACTTTTTTGGCAATTTCCAGCATATCTTCGCCTGCAAGACTTTTGGGATGACGTTGCATAAGGGGTTTTTGATGACGAATGGCATCAACCACATGTTTGTCCCGCCGGACTGCTCCCAGATATTCCGGGGTAAATTTCAGGAAATTCTCGCAAACTTTTTTCAGGGTTTCATAAGTTCTCAGGCCCTCATGGCGATCTTCGACCATATTCACCAGAATGGCCAAATTCATATCTGGATTGCGGCGATGGTTCAATTTGATGAAGGCATAAGCATCGGTGAGGGAGGTCGGGTCTGCGGTCACCACAACAATAATTTTATCGGACATTTCGCAAAGGGTCATGACAGATGTCTCAACGCCGGCGCCCAAATCCATGATGGTCAGGTCATATTGGCGTGATAATGTGACTAATTCCTGATTGAGGCGCGTCAGACGTTCCTTTTTCAAAGAGGCCAGACTGCCGGAGCCGGATTGACCGGATATGACGTCAAAGACGCCCTGTCCTTTGCCCGTACCGGAATGGCCCATATCGAAAGGCGTAATAGCCTGATCCAGCGTTATGCCGCCGGACAGAACTTGCCCCAAGTCAACATCGGGCATAAGGCCGAGCTGAATATCCACATTGGCAAGGCCAAGATCACCGTCAAACAAGAGGGTGCGCTTACCTTGGCTGGCAAACAGGTGGCATAAAGTGGTTGATGTCCAGGTTTTGCCGACACCGCCTTTGCCCGAAGCAACCGTGATAATTCTGGAGCCAGTTGTTTTAGGAGATGTCATGGGTTTTCGCCTTTTATATCATCAATTATAAGATCGTCATAATCTTCCGTTTTGCAGTCATCTTTTATGACGGGGTTGAAAATCTTTCGATCATCGACGCGGGTAAGGAGTTTGGCGAGGCTTAAAGCATCTATCTGCTCAATTCCCTTGGCAAGATAGGGCGTAATACCAACACCGGCAAAATTCATATTGTTCGCCTCAGCAACGGCAAGCAGGCTGGCATATCTTCGGGCGACATCCAGCCTTGTGGCAATGAACCGCCGTACGCCAAGATTGGCATAGGTCTGTGAAATTTCCCGGGCTTCCAGCGGGTCGGTTCCCGCCGCGATCACTAATATGGGTTCCACATCATATGCTGTAATATACTGATGCAATTCGGCCATTTCATGGCGATCAAACGGATTGTAACCCATGGTATCAATAATGACCAGCTCTTCGGATTGCTTGTTTGTGTCAATGGCCGGGGCCAGAAGAGCGGGCTCGGAAACTTCAATCACGGTGGTTTTCAAGACTTCGGCATAGCCATTCAATTGGGCCGTGCCGCCCGTGCGAATGGTATCCGTATTGATCAGGCGCACCGGCTTGCCGGATAATACGGCCTGACTGGTAAGCTTGGCCGCCGTGACCGTTTTACCAACGCCTGGCGGCCCCACCAGCATGATGGGGCGCTTTTGGTAATCATTATTGATTGGGCTAAAATGAAATATTAAATCCAGTGATTTCGCCAAGGCATTAATATTATTGTCTTCATCAAATGACGCGGCGGTTTCGAGCATCCTGTCGGACATGGCTTTACTTATGCCGTGATGGGCCAGAAAATATGACAAATTGACGGTTTCAACATGATCCGCATGTTCTAAATCCCTCAAGGATTTTTGAACGGGGGCTTTTTTTGGCTTGGGTTTTCGCGCTTTTCGCGGACTTATTTTCGGCGCGGGGGCTTCCATGGCGGCTGTAACGCTAACCTTGCCGTTTTCCTCATGGGAATTAATGATAATGGCATCATCGCCCAAGGTCTCCCGAACCTTGGTCAGGGCGGCCTGCATATTATCGGCAGTGAATATTTTTAACCGCATATTTAAAATTGCCTTTGGGCTTGGCCCTATATTTGACCAAGCGTTCTGATTTTGACTTTTGGATGTACTTCATTCTGGGACATGACCACCGTTGCGGGCCGGAAACGTTCAATGATGGATCTGACATAGGGGCGGATCATTGGGCTGGTTAACAAAATTGGTAATTCTCCGGTATGGGCCTGATCTTCGAATGTCATGCGTACAATGCCAATGAATTCCTGTAATTGACTTGGCGGCATGGCCAGTTGTTTTTCTTCGCCGCCGCCCACAAGGGATTCCATAAAGGCCTGTTCCCATTCAGGTGACAGATTAATCAAGGGAATGACACCCTCCTGGTCGGCATTTTCAAAACTGATCTGCCGTGCAAGACGGGTTCGGGTATGTTCCGTTATCATGACAATATTCTGGGTATAACCACAAGCTTCGGCGATGCCTTCGAGTATTGTCGGCAGGTCACGGATAGAGATGCGCTCGCCCAGTAAATTTTGCAAGACCCGTTGAACGCCGCTTTGGGTAATGAGGGTCGGGATCAGGTCTGCCACCAGCTTTTGATGTTCGGCGGCCAAATCATCCAAGAGTTTCTTCACTTCTGCATAGGATAACAGCTCGGGCATATTGTCCTTGATCACCTCCGTAATATGGGTGGTGATCACGGTCGCCGCATCAACAACAGTATAGCCGCGAAAAGAGGCTTCTTCTTTCAGGCTTTTATCAATCCATGTGGCGGGCAGCTTAAAGGCAGGCTCCAGTGTTTCTTCACCGGGCAGGGCAACAGGTTCGCCGCGCGGATCCATAACCAGCAGCATATTAGGCCGAATATCACCTTGTCCGGCATCCGTTTCCTTGAGCCGGATGACATATTTGTTGGCGGATAATTGCATATTATCCAAGATCCGTATGGAGGGCATGACAAAACCCATATCGGAGGCGAGCTGCCGGCGCAGGGCCTTGATCTGGTCGGTCAGCCGAATGCCCGTATCATCATTGATTAACGGCAACAGGCCATATCCCAGCTCAAGGCGGATAGGATCAATGGTCAGGGCCGTGGTGATTGGCTCTTCCACATGTTCAACTTTTTGATCTTCCATTTCAACGGCGATTATTTTAGCTTCTGCGCGTTCATCTTGCCTGCGTGACAGGGCTATTGTCGCCATACCAAGAAGACCTGCCAGAATAGCGAATGGGAGAAATGGAATACCCGGCAGCAAGGACAGGCATAGCAGCAGTACCGCGCTGACACCAAGCGCCTTTGGATAGGCGCTGAACTGTCTGAAAAGGGCCTGGTCTGTACGTCCGCTCAGGCCCGCCTTGGTCACCAGCAGCCCCGCAGCGGTGGAAACAATCAGGGCCGGTATTTGGCTAACCAGCCCGTCGCCAACGGTTAGCAGGGTATAGGTATTGGCCGCAGCGGAGAAACTCATGTCTTTCTGGGCCACCCCAATGATCATGCCGGCGATGATATTAATGAAGGTAATTAAAAGGCTCGCAACCGCGTCGCCGCGAACATATTTGGCCGCCCCGTCCATGGAGCCAAAAAAGGTGCTTTCGTCTTCCAGCGTTTTGCGCCGCTCTCGCGCTTGATTTTCATCAATCAATCCTGATGAAAGATCGGCATCAATGGCCATTTGTTTGCCCGGCATCGCGTCAAGGCTGAAGCGGGCCGCAACTTCGGCAATTCTGCCGGAACCTTTGGTTATCACCATGAAGTTCACAATGAGCAAGACGGCGAATACGATGATACCGATGACAAAATTTCCGCCCATGACAAAGTTGCCAAAGGCCTCGATCACATTGCCGGCCGCAGAGGGCCCCGTATGCCCGTTGGATAGAATAAGGCGGGTTGAGGCCACATTAAGGGCCAGCCTTAACATCGTTGCCAGCAATAATACGGCCGGAAAGGAATTAAATTCCAGCGGTGACTTAATGAACAGACAAGTCATCAGAACCATAACCGAAAAAGTAAATGAAATGGCCAGTGACATATCCAGCAACCACGGCGGCATGGGCAAAAACAGGATTGTCAGGATCAGCACAACACCGACGGCCATAATAATATCGGACCGCTGGGCCAAATGTCCTAATATGCCAATCTTTTCAGAAGGGGTGTTGCTGGCCGTGTCGCTCATAAGATGGGGCTATTTTCTCTTAAGGTTCATATGAAAATTTTTAAGCTTATTTAATAGATTTGATTATAAATTTGGGATTTGTGGTATTCTAGGGCTTGGAACATTGACGCCGTCCGACATATATATATTTAATTTATTGCGCAATGTCCGAATGGAAATCCCCAAAATATTGGCCGCGTGGGTTCTATTGCCGAGGCAATGTTTTAAGGTATCAATGATCAGGTCTTTTTCCACATCGGCAACTGTCCGGCCAATAAGGGAGGCGGCGGAAAGAGGCTCAGAGCCTTCGTAGGTTCCCGCCGTCTTTATCGCAGACCCAGACTGGATTTCCATATGGGGCTTGCCATCAGGAAGGACAATATCGGAGGCGTTAATTTCATTTCCTATGGTGAGCAAAACAGCCCTGTGAATGGTATTTTCCAATTCACGAACATTGCCGGGCCAATTATGATTGATCAGAACTTTCATGGCACTGTCCGTGATTTTTTTATGAGGCAAGGCATTGAAATCAGCATATTTAATGGCAAAATGTTTGCAAAGCGCGCGGGTATCTTCCGGGCGGTCGCGCAGTTTGGGTATATTGAGATTTACGACATTGAGCCGAAAAAGAAGGTCTTCCCGGAAGGTACCATCTTTGATTGCGTCTTGCAGATCCCGGTTCGTGGTGGCGATAATTCTGATGTCAATTTTCACAGGCTTTGATCCGCCAACCCGGTCGACTTCTCTTTCCTGAATAACCCGAAGTAATTTAGCCTGAAGCCGCACGTCCATCTCGCTCACTTCATCCAGTAAAAGAGTGCCGCCGTTAGCTTCTTCAAATTTTCCGACCCGCCGGGCCACGGCACCCGTGAAGGCGCCTTTTTCATGGCCAAAAAGCTCACTCTCCAAAAGATTTTCCGGAATGGCGGCACAATTGACCGCGATGAAGGGCTTGTTTCGCCGGCGGCTTTTGGTATGGACATGGCGGGCCATGACTTCTTTACCGGTGCCGCTGTCGCCGGTGATCATTATGCTGGCTTCGCTGCCGGCCACTTGATCGGCAAGCTTTACCACTTGCATCATATTCCGGTCACGATAGATAAATTCATGCTGATCAACAGAGATGGCTGTCAGAACGGCAGCAATAAGATCCGGGTCCGGGGGAAGAGGAATATATTCTTTTGCACCGGCGCGGATTGCTGCGACGGCTTCATCGGAATTAGACCCCACACCGCAAGCCACGGCGGGCGTCGTAATATGCTCGGAAGCCAGTTGGTCAAGCAGGCCTTTAATGTCGCATTTGACATCAATCATTAACAAATCCGCACCCTTTGACCTGATCAAGGTAAGGGCCGTCGCCTCATCAGGCGCATGGATGACTTTGGCCCCGTTGTTTATGGCGATCTGGGAGGCCATACTTAACTGTCCGCCAAGGGAACCTACGATGATCAGTCTCATTGGCCTGTCCCCGCGTTAATTCCTGGCTCTTGAGAGCTATTCATAATAATTAATCCGATTTTTTTGCGGTAGCATGGCATTAAGCTGCATTTCCAGACGGCGGGGGTTTTCTTCCCGGCCAATGGACAGGACGCCTGTCAGATAAAGTAAGCTGAGCGTAGACTCATTGTGGGAATTTCTTTCCGCTTTGCTGGAAAGGGGTATGAGAACCATATGCGCTAAAATGGCACCGTAAAAAGTTGTCAGTAACGCCACCGCCATCGCGGGGCCAATCGTGCTTGGATCACTAAGGTTCCCGAGCATTTGTACAAGCCCAACCAACGTCCCAATCAATCCCATTGCGGGGGCGACTTCGGCAGAACGGCGCAATAAATCAACGCTTTTTGACTGAATGGTGGCATTGGAATAAATTTCCTGCTTCAGGATAGTCTCGATTTCTTCGGGTTTCGCGCCATCAATGGCCAATTCCAGACCTTTTTGCAAAAATGGTTCATCATCTAAAGTTTTGCTGACTTGATCCAGGGCAATAACGCCGCCGCTACGGGCTTTTTCCGCGATTTTAATCATGGTGACGCCGACTTCCTGGGGGTCGTGGGTTTTGTAGGACATCATCCGCCATAAGGCACTGGGGATCTGCATAAGATCCTTCACAGAGAAACTGACGACAGTTATGGCAATTGTACCGCCTAAAACGATAAGGACTGATTGTAAATTGACAAAATCCCATGGTGAACCGCCAATAATCATAGCAGAGATGATCAGTCCAAAACCTGCGACTATTCCTAAGAGTGTTATCACTTCTTTTTTTTCCGTTCTTATTGGCCCGTTTTTATGGCGTCAGTATTTACTCGTTGCCCTTAATAATCTCTGTCATGGTAATACCGAGTTTTTCTTCCAGAAGGACGACCTCACCACGGGCTACGAGCCTGTTATTCACATAAATATCGATGGCTTCCCCGACCTTCCGATCCAATTCCACAACGGATCCAGACCCAAGTTTCAGTAATTGGCTCACCGTAAGGTTTGTTATGCCCAGAACGGCGGATACTTTCACCGGAACGTCAAAAACGGCTTCTAAATCGCCCGCGCCTTCCGGTTCTTCGTTGCTTTTCTCTTGATTGCTGGTATCAGACGCCGTGTCACCTTGATCCAATTCCTGCCAATCCATATTTTCTGTATCAGACATTAGCTGTTAGCCCTTAATATTTTATTGCCATAAGTGATGATTAATGAATGTTTTTTCAGTAATCCTATTTACTATTAACCATATTTACCTGTAAAAGACAATTTCCGGAAAATATTCATTCATTTCATCATTCATCCCGGCCTATATTTCCTGCGCTGGTTATGGTTTCAGATATTGTTCCTGCTTTTGGGTCAATTTCGCTGATGCCCTGTTTTTGATTGGGCGTGCCGGGGACTTGTTCCGGTGCATCAATGAATAATTTTATGGTATTTTCAATTGTTTTTTTCAGACTGTTAAAATCCCGTTCAACGCCGCCGTTGGCCCATTCAACGCGGCAATCGCTGACATGGGACATTGGTTCATTGATCAGAACTATTTGCCCTTGATAACCGCTGGCCAGTTTCATTTTATCTATTTTGCCTTGCAAGATGGACAGAATGGCATCATCAACCCGGATAACAAGGCGCGGTTCCAAGGGGCTATTCTTCAGGCATTGATTGACCAATAGCTCTATCTCCGGCAGGGGGGTTTGCTCAACCACTGCGGGTGCCAGTTTTTCGATAATGGCATAGGCAAGCTGGGCTGCTTCTTTATGCATCAGGGCGACTTGTTCTTCCTGGCGGGCCTGAAGATTACCTGCTGCGGTGAAAATATTTTGCAGAAGATGTTCGCAATTTTGTTCCAGACCGGCCAGAATTTCCGCACGTCCGGATTCTTGACCCTGCTCAAAAGCCGTATTTTGGACATCCTCCAGCTTGCTACGGCTTGAAGGGCCGCCACTATCGCTTTCGAAATCATCGTTAAAGGTAAATTTTACAGCCGTCATAATGTGTTAAGCCTTAAATATTAGTAGATTAATTCATCATCGCTTTTTGTGTCATTGAGGACAATTTCACCACTGTCGGCAAGATCTTTGGCCACATTGACAATTTCCATCTGAGCTTCATCGACATCTTTCAAGCGCACAGGCCCCATAGCCTCCATATCTTCTTTCAGGATTTTTGCGGCCCGTTCAGACATGTTGCTAAAGAACATATCCCGAACTTTGTCGGAAGATCCTTTCATGGCCAAACCAAGCCGGTCTTTATCGATACCCCTAAGCAGGGTTTGAACGCCGGTCGCATCCAGATTCTGCAAATCATCAAAGGTAAACATGAGGGCGCGTACTTTTTCCGCGCTTTCTCTGTTTCTATCCTCGAGGGCGGTCAGAAAACGGGTTTCTGACGCGCGATCAAGATAATTGAAAATCTCTGCGATGGTCTCATGACTGTCTTTACGGCTGGTTTTAGCCAGATTATTCATAAACTCCGTCCGCAGGGTCTGTTCCACCTTATCCAGAATATCTTTTTGAACCGGCTCCATACGGAGCATGCGCTGAATAACTTCCATAGAGAATTCATCGGGCAAAACGGTCAAGACAGCGGCGGCATGTTCCGGTTTTATTTTTGACAAAACCACAGAGACAGTTTGGGGATATTCATTTTTAAGGTAGGTTGCGAGTACCATTTCATTCACATTACCAAGCTTATCCCACATGGTTCGTCCGGCAGGCCCGCGAATTTCTTCCATAATCTGGCCGACTCGATCGCCAGTGAGCATTTTGGAAAGCAGTCGTTCCGTATTGTCGAAGTTCCCGGTCAGGGAGCCAACAGATGATACGTCATTGGCAAAATCCAGAAATAAATCTTCAATCACTTTAGAATCAACGGCCCCGAGTGATGACATGGCCAGGGACAGTTCCTTGACCTCTTCATCGTCAAGCAGGTTCCAGATGATTGACCCATTTTCCTCACCAAGCGCGAGCATAAGAGCCGCGGCTTTATCTGAGCTGGACAGGTCTGCCGCGCGCAGAATTTTTTGACTACTCATTTCATATTATCCGTATAACCAACCTCTAACGACGGCAGCGGATTCTTCCGGATGTCGTTCAACAAGTTCCCCGACTTTCTTCAGGGCAGTGGCTTGTATTTTACCTTCTACGGCGGCA
>JAJRQU010000116.1 GCA_024280095.1 Alphaproteobacteria bacterium
AAATTACATTGGAGGGTGGACGGTATGTGAGAGTCTTTGCAATAAGCAATCAGATATTTCTTGCGCCAATATTAATGTATTTAATTTCTTATCCTTTGGATGCTGATGGAAATCAAATAACAGCTTTTCAAAATGTACGGCCTGTATTTGGGGGGCATATTCTTCCGATCGTTGGAAATACATATGATTTTGTTGAATCAGGTGATAGAAATTATCAGCATGTATTGATTGTAAGGCCACAGACTAATGCGTCTGGCGCAGACATTAATGCTAATATAACGTTAGAGGTAAGAAATTGTCCTTTCATCGGCTAATGATCATATTATCATTTATGATATTATCCATTTCGGCAAGTCATGCTGCTACCATTGGAAGTCTTTACCATATAATATTTAACTGGAAAGCTGAACAAAGAGCTTCCGCATACTATGAAATGACCACCTATATTTTTGACTCCATGAGCAAGGAACCGGCCTATCTATATTCTAAACATGGTAATTTAAGTGGTGTCTATATATGGGTTCCTGGAAATAGCTCCTACGCTAAATTGGAAAGAATTATTTCCAATGCAAATAGCCAATATATTATTCCGGTAATTGATGATAATTCGACTCTGAAAACACGATTGGATAAAATATTTCTTGATATTGATAGCGGGCAAACAACTTTTACCTGTCATGTCGTAATGCCAGTGGAGTTTAATTCTGTTGATGAAGTAATGAAGTATCTCACAAAAATACAATATTATATCCTTAGAAGGGGTTATTTAATTTCCATGACATTCATTGGAAAAACAGAGAAAAAGTTTGATATAAGTTTTAATTTCCTTGCTGATTGTATATCAAGGAAAGCAATTGTGAGCGATTTGTTACATATTGTCTCTCTTGATCACAAGGATCAGCGGAAATTATATTCACCTCATCAGAAATGAACAAGACATCCGTTACCAAATTTGTTCCTATGGTATTATGCCTCTTGGTTAAAGTGGCTGGTGGCATTTGAATGAATCACAAGAATTAAAAATATTATCAGAGATTAAATACGCCAACATAACTTGAACGAACCCGCCCTCTCCCGGCGGGTTTTTTATGGGAAAAGATTATGACAGAAACAGTTATAGATAGTCTGGTCGTGAAGATCAGGACTGAATAGTGCCGGATTTTGCGGTCTTCCAATTGCCACAATATCAATTATACTACTTAACTAAAGGGGAAATTACCAATGTATGATCAGAATCATAGACCCGCCCGAACCCAGTTGAGCCATTACCTGAGGACGGGCAGAGTATTACCCGCTGAGCTTTTTACGAGTCAGAAATCAAGCCCGCTGGATAATGGCGAGGATGATTTCTTGTCTTATAAAAGCTGGACAACACGTGATTTTCTGGATCATTATGCGACAGGAAATGGGCGAACTGTTAATTTGGCAAATATCGGGCTGTTGGATAGATTTCGAAATACCAGTTCTGTAAGAAGAGCAGTTGAAAGTTTTAAAGCTGAACAAATAAGTTTAGCAAAACAAAAAGCTGTTGCTGTTTGCCGCAAATTAGAGCGAACGGAGGCCACAAAAACGCAGGTTATATTTTCTGATCGAGATAGGACAACAACTAATGTTACACAGGATGGACCTCTCCTTTCGGTAGGGGGTTCTACCTTTATTCGTTCTGCACAATGTGCCCTAGATGTAGATTGTGTTAATAAAACTTTTCGTCTTGAAGGGTTTTTGAAATTTAGCATTGACGATAAGTTTGTGGATGCCATTGATTTTTTCAATCAAATTCCAGGAAATCAAGACTTGCCTTTCTCGAAACCGTATAAAATAATAGCAAATTGGAGTGAAACATTTAACTGGAGGGGGCAATTCTGAAAGTGCAGCAGAATATTGATAACGGATACAGATGGCGAATTTATGAGAAATTTTTTTTGGGATTGGCATCAGCCCTAGGGTGGATTCCAGTAGCCGGAGTAATTTTTATGGTTATAATAATGTATTTGTCCACTGTGTTTCCCTCGACATTTCCTCTTATTGAGGTATTATTGTGTATTTATGTTATTCTTTTCGGGGGTTTAGCTTATTATTTCCCTAAAGTTTATATTTTACCTGCATGGACATTAAATCTTCTCTCTTTTTTTCTCGGTATGCTAAAAATTGCTACCTTTGTTTTATTTTATAATAATACAGATAAATTTTATTATTTTGCATCGGGAGAATCCCGTTATCACAGTTTTTTGCCTCTAGATGTTTATCTGACTGTTCTTGAACTTGTTTTCCTGATCATACTGTATCGTCCGGCCCTGTTTCATGTCCGGTTTCTCTGGGGAAAACTAAAAAAATTCTATAGCTGAAAGATAAATCATTAATCTTCGACATTACTTGAACTGACCCGCCGCGCCGGCGGGTTTTTTATTGGAAAAAATTATGACAGAAACAGTGATTGACAGTCTGGTTGTGAAAATCAGGGCTGAGAGTGCGGATTTGCGCGGACAATTGGCTGAGATAGAAAAAGATTTTGGCGGGCTTGAGGATGTGGCGGCGCGAACGGCCGACGGCATGACGCGGGTCTTTGAAAATTTCGCCCGCAGCGGAGAGCTTAATTTCTCAAGTCTGAAGCAAGTGGCTTTATCGGTACTGAATGACATCGCCAATAGTGCCGTCCAGTCTGGCCTGAACAGTATTTTCGGACAGGGCGGCGGCATTGGCGGTGCAATTGGCAATATAGCTGGAGCATTGTTTGGCCGGGCCGGCGGCGGCACGGTTGGCGCGCGCCAGCCCTATCTGGTGGGCGAAAGGGGCCCGGAGTTATTCGTGCCGGAAAACCCGGGCCGAATTATCCCAAATCAGGGTGTGAAGAGCGAGAGGACTTCAGACAAAATGACCAATATTACCATCAATATTACCAATCAGGGCGGGGCCAATGACATGTCACGGCGCAGTGCGGGCCAAGTCGCCGTGGCCGTTCGCCGCGCTATGGGCCGCGCCGAAAGGGATTTATAATGTATTGGCTGGCAACACAGGAAGATCAGGCGCAAATCAGTTATATCCGCAGATTTTCGCCCCGCTACTGGACCGTTAATTTCCCTCGTCCCATGATGGCCTCTATGGTGACGACCGGCTATGACAGTCTGGTCATTGACCTTGTATTTTACCGTTATGAGGATTTATGCGGCCTCATATGGGATACGGTGGACACTATTGACCATCCCTTTCATCAATATGCAACCAACAGGGATTATGCCCATAGCGTGCTGAGTTTTCGTTGGCAGTCCGTCAATGTCAAGGCGCTGGATATTTTACATAGCCCCACATTGACCATAGAGGGCCGGGATCAGAATGGCCTTGCGCGCACATGGTATGTCCGCCTGTGGAATTATGCCGTGGGCAGCAATCAGAATGCCATTATTACGCTGAATTTTGATGATCTTGCCGGCGGGTATCTGCACCCGCTAGAGGCAGACCCCGTATATCCAAAAGATATTGACCGGATGTTTATCAGTATGGTGCCAACTGCTTTTGACGGTACAACCACAGGCCCCTTGCCCAGCGCCGTCGACGCGCAGGTCACCATTTCCGAGATAAAAGTTACCGGCCCCACATCGACTTTGAAAGTTGGGGACAGTTATGTTCAGAGCCATGACCTGCGCATTGCCAATGGGTATGATGATGTCACATCGATGGCCCCGGAACGGGTGGTCTGGAATATGATACGTCTGGGCTATAGCGGCTGGATCAACCATTATGTGGGGATGAGCCATTATTATAGTTTGAGCTGGGACGGGGCAGAAGGTCGGTTCATCATTGATACCACCAAAGAAAAATTAAACAAAGCGGCCATCAGCTGGCATAAAAACTTTCTGGAACTGGCGAATTATTTTGGCTTTAAAGTTATATTTTCGTTGTCCTATGAGGTTTTCGCAGAAAACATCCCCGAAATCTGGCAGCAGAAAGCCCATGATGGCGCGCCCGCCCGAACCGGATGGGTGCCGCCGTCCGGCTTGATTGCTCCGACCAATCAGGCGGCCCTTGATTATTTGCGGGATGTTTTTCTGGCATTCGGGCAGATCATAGACCTTGTTGGCGCGGATCATTATTATCAGGTCGGCGAGCCTTGGTGGTGGATTGATGAGGGCGGGGAAGGCGTGCCGCATATTTATGATGATGTGACCACGGCGCTTTATACGACAGAAACCACCAAGGCTGTGCCGCCCAGACATCTTTTGGCCACTGAAATTGCCACGCCGGATCAACAGGATTATTTAAACTGGCTTAGGGATAAACTGGGTCAATCAACCATTTGGTTAAAAGATCAGGTGAAAGCGCAACACCCCTCGGCTAACGTGGGGCTTTTGTTCTTCACGCCGCAAGTGTTGCATGATAATGCCCCCATTGCGGGTGTTGTTAATTTTCCGTCATCTTATTGGCGATGGCCTGCTTTTGATTTCCTGCAGGTGGAAGATTATGATTTTGTCCTGAATGGGGAATGGGGAAAACGCAAAGCCGCGATTGATATTATTGATCAAACATTATCCTATCCCCGGGCAGAAACCCATTATTTTGGTGGTTTTAACCTATTGCCGGAAACGTTGGAGAATTGGCGCAATATCATCAGGGCCGTGGGCCTCGGGTTTCAGGATAATTACGCGGAGACTTTTGTCTGGGCCTATCCGCAAATTGTACGGGATGGGGTGATTTATACCAATAATCAGGAAAAAATTATGACAGGTTTTCACGAAGTAAGGCTGCCGGAAGACATCAGTTACGGTGCAAGCGGCGGGCCGCAGTTTATGACAAATGTGATTGAGATGGCCTCAGGCCACGAGCAGCGCAATCAGGAATGGGCACAGGCCCGAAATGTTTATGATGTGGGTCTGGGCCTCAGGTCGGAAAATGACTTAGGCGAATTAATCGGTTTCTTTCGGGCACGGGCCGGCCGGGCCTTTGGTTTCCGTTATAAGGACTGGCTAGATTTTAAAAGCTGCGCCCCGATGGAGATCATTACAGCAACGGATCAATCCATCGGGGCCGCAGATGGGGTCACGACCACATTCCAATTGAAAAAAACATATGACAGCGGGGGAAATCTGCACAGGCGAAATATTTCCAAACCAGTAGTGGGAACGGTGCTTATTGCCGTTGATGGCGCGCCCCAGACCACAGGTTGGCAGGTGGATGTAACAAATGGCGTTGTGATTTTTGAGGTCGCCCCCTTGAACGGGGCGGTGATTACGGCGGGATATGAATTTGATGTGCCCGTGCGTTTTTCTGATGATTTCCTGCCGATAATATTAGAAAGCTATCAGGCCGGACAAATTCCGTCAATTTCTTTAATTGAGGTAAGGGTCTAAATGAAACAAATTTCTCCGCAATTGAAAAACCATATTTCAGGCGAACTTACGACAATGGTGACCTGCTGGATATTAACGCGGCGGGACGGCGTGCGGCTGGCGTTTACCACCCATGACAGAGAAATCTATTTTGATAATCTTGCCTTCTCGCCGGTTAATAGCTTTTTGCCCTCTATGGTGAGCAGTACCAACAGTTTAAATGTGGATAATCTGGAAGTGCAAGCGATATTATCTTCGGATGGCCTGACAGAAAAAGATATTCGCGCCGGATTGTTGGATCATGCCCGCATTTCAATTTTTCAGGTTAACTGGCAGGATTTGAGCATGGGGAAAATCTCTATCCGTCATGGCTGGCTCGGGGAATTCACATTGAAGGATCAAAATTTTACCGTTGAAATCAGAGGGTTGGCGCAAAAATTACAACAGGTAATCGGCCATCTATATTCGCCCGAATGCCGCGCGGATTTGGGGGCGGATAATTGTCATGTGAATATGGAAAAATATACGGCCCTCGGCAGCGTAACAGAGGTTCTGGGCCGAGATAGTTTTACGGATGTGAATAGGCTGGAGGCGAGTGGATGGTATGATTATGGCTATGTCCGCTGGCTTCGGGGCGGCAATGCCGGCATCATGTCAGAAGTAAAAACTTTTACCGGAGGGCAGTTTATATTATATGACCGCCCGCTGGAATCTATCATGGTTGGGGATCAATTCCTTGCCGTTGCCGGCTGCGATAAACGGTCGGGAACCTGTAAAAGTAAATTCCAGAATTTTGAAAACTTTAAAGGCGAGATAGCCATACCCGGGACAGACGCCCTCTATAACTATCCCGGCCTTAAATGAGGGAATTATTTTTTAGCGGCTGGTTTTTTTGTCGTCTTTTTTACAGCCGATTTCTTAGCCCCAGTTTTCTTTGGGCTTGTTTTCTTTGCATCTGGCTTTTCTTTGGCTTTTTCTTTTGGGGCGGGTTCTTCTTTCCATTGGTCAGGATATAGGCGCATATGAACCTGATTCACCCGGTTGTTCACATCAGCCAACGCTTTTAGCAGGGCATCAAGATTAAAACTTGTGCCAAGATAGGTATATATTTTCGTGGCTGTATCAAAGGCCCGGAAAATATTTTTTGATTCAACGTCTTTATGCTGACTCTTGGATATATCGCCAATGAAGTCATAGAGGATATATTGATCTTTGGACTGGTTGATCCATTGATCATTGGCTTCATCAGCATGGTCAACGAGTGACAGGATACTGTCATTATTCAATGGATATTTCTCTGGCAGGTCAAGGGTTTTCCGTAAGGATGCCGCGCGTTCTTTGCCTTTTTTACGCGGCGTCCAGAGTGTGCGGGAAATATTATTTGTCCCAAGCATGATATTTTGCAAGCCAAAGAAAACCCCGACAGAGGCCTGCTTTTCCATTGATTGGTTTAAAATATCCACACTTGCCTCAATAAAGCGGCATTGATTTCTTAATTCGTGAATATGCAATCCGATAACATTCATGTCCATAGCAGGCAATTCCTCTATTTTATTTTCTGTTGAATACTGATAGCAAAGTTTTTTTGAAATGACCATATGCGATCTGCATCAAAAAAAGATAATTTCAATAGCACGAAGCTGCGTTGGCAAATCTTTCCGTCACCAAGGGCGTAACCCAGAGGATGGTTTAGATTGCATAGGCTTGATTGTCTATGTGGCAAAAGCCATTGGGCTTACGGGGTTTGATCATAAAGACTATAAAAAAATACCTGAAAAATTCGCAATTTCCCGCCAGGCAACAGCCGCCGGCTTTAGGCGTTGCCCAAGAAATGACCTGACGCCGGGTAATGTGTTAATCCTGAAGTTTGGTAAATATCTGGAACATGCTGCCATCATATCGGACCGGGGCATTATTCATGCTTGTGAGAAATACGGCAAGGTGGTTGAGCATGGATTAGACGATGTTTGGCGGTCTAGAATAATCTCGGTTCATGCCTTCCCCCAAACATTTATCCCCTAACCTTAATTTCACAAGACCTTTCACTAAAAATATAGGAATGAAATAATGGCAACTGTTGTACTTACTGTCGTTGGGACAGCCATTGGCGGGCCCATTGGCGGCTTTGTCGGTGGCCTGATCGGTCAACGTGTGGATCAAGCCATTTTCGGGGGCACAAGTTCCCGAACAATTGAGGGCGGGCGGATGAAAGACCTTACCGTTCAAACGTCTTCTTATGGGGAGCCTATTGTCCGCGTTTATGGCACCCTGCGACTTCCGGGCAACGTGATCTGGTCTTCGGGTTTGAAAGAGGTTCGAAATGAGAAAACAGAAAGTAGCGGCGGCAAAGGCCGTAGGCAAAATGTTACGACGGTTGAATATAGTTATCGTGCGTCATTCGCCGTGGCTCTTTCCGGGCGCGCGATTTCGGATGTGGGCCGCGTCTGGGCAGATGGCAAGCTGTTGCGGGATGCCGCAGGTAAAATAGCCGTCGGCGGGGAAATGAGAGTTTATCGGGGGGAAGGCTTTCAGAAATCAGACCCAATGATTGAAGCTCTTGAAGGTCAAAATAATGTTAATGGGTTTACGAACCTGTCTTATGTGGTGTTTGAGGATTTAGCGTTAGGTGAATATGCCAACCGTATTCCTAATCTGACCTTTGAAGTCATTGGGGATACTGGTGGGGACACTGGTGGGGAAATTCTACTTTCCACTATTGTTTCTGATATCTGCCAACTTTCAGATGTAGCTGTCTTTGATGTCGGTGACCTGAACCAGATGGTTGGCGGCTATTTGGTTGCGGGACCTATGAAATCCAGAGCTGCCATAGAAGAGCTGGCGCGGGTTTATCAATTTGATGTGGTAGAACAGGAAAATGGCCTGCTGTTCCGAAAATTGGGGCGACTGTCAGAGGCGGCGATACTTGCGGATGATTTAGTCCAATCTGCACAAGGGGCGCGGCCCTCGGATAAGGTAATAATAACGCGCCAGCAGGATATGGAGCTTCCCCGGGAAATCGGCTTGTCGTATATTGATCCCAGCCGGGATTATCAAACCGGATATCAAAGAGCCCGGCGATTAAATGTGGCGAGTGATATTGTCCGTCAAAGCGGTTTGCCATTGGTATTATCATCAAGTCAGGCAAAAACCGCCTCCGAAATACAACTTGATCTTGCCTGGTATGGACGGGAAACAATAAATTTTGCCTTGCCCCATAAATATGATGATCTTTTGCCCGGGGATATTGTGACGATGGCCTCTGGGTCAGAAACGCAGGATTATTTGCTACAGGAAACAGAAATCGGCCCGGAGGGGGTGCAATGTCAGGCGGTGAAGTTTTCTAACCTTCGTCTGGACAGGTCTGCGTTAGCGGATAGTGGCCCTGTGCCAGCGCAACAAGTGGAGGAACTGGCAGAAAGTCTGTTTTTCCACCTTGATATGCCGGCCATAACGGGCGAGAATGTAACGTCGCCTGTTTTTTTCTGGGCTGCCGCCGCAGGAGCAGGCAAATGGCCTGGTGCTGGCCTGTTTATATCAAGGGATAATGATCAAACATATTCGCAACTGGATTATACAAATGCAGATGCCATTAGCGGTATAGTTGAAAATATACTGCCTGATGGGCCGGTCGCCTATTGGGACTATGGCAATGAACTATTGGTTCGGTTGGATAATCCGGATCATGGGCTGCCTAGCGCGGCATTGGAGGCTGTTTTGGACGGGGCCAATATCGCTTGGGTTGGCGGAGAGATTATCCAGTTTCAACAGGCGACTTTTGAGTTGGGTGGTTTCTATCGATTGACTGGACTGCTTAGGGGACGGCGAGGAACTGAAAGATATATAAGTCAGCATAGCATTTCAGAAACTTTTATTTTGCTGAACCGCGCAACGGTAAATACCGCTGTAATGTATCATTCTGATATTGGGCTTATTCACCATTTCAAGGTTGTGACAGCAGGGGCAGATGTTGAAGATGCGCCTTCGGTAAGCCGCGCTTATGGTGCTGCCGTTTTGAAGCCTTTTTCGCCTGTGCATGGAAAGGGGCAGCGGGACGGCGCAGGGACACTTGCGTTGACCTGGATCAGGCGTAGCCGAGTGGGCGGGGATTGGATGGATAATGCCGATGTCCCGCTCGGTGAAAATTTTGAAAGATATGATATTGAAATTTTAAATGGCGGCGCGGTGGTTCGAACTTTGACCAGCGATGTTTCCGAAGTCATTTATCCAGCATCATCTCAGATTGAGGATTTTGGTGCCACGCAGGCAATTCTGGATATTCGTATCTTCCAAATCAGTGACAACATTGGCCGTGGCTGGCCGCTGATATTGTCCGTTTAAATATATAGTCTTAAAAAGGAATTCTGAAATGGTTAATCAAACGCCGCGACTTATGACGCCCTATATTATTTCTACGCAGTCCCAGAAAGAGGTCACCCATAATATGGCCTTGAATATACTTGATGCTTTGGTGCAAACGGCGGTGGAGACGGCCACCTTAGTCAGTCCGCCGATGTCCCCTCTCGTGGGTGGTTTATGGCTTGTGGCGAGTGTAGCCACTGGTGATTGGCTGGGCCATGATGGGAAGATTGCCCAATATATCGGCGGCGCTTGGCAATTTCACGCCCCTTTTGAAGGCCTGCAGGTTTGGCTGAAAGATGATGAAGTTACGGCCCAATTTCGGTCTGGTTTGTGGCAAACAGGGATCGTTACAGTGCAAAAGCTTGAGGTTTCAGGTCAACAGGTTGTCGGCCCGCAGCAGCCTGCCGTTGGCGATGCGGCGGCGGGTGCTGTCATAGATGTGGAGGCGCGAACAGCCCTGAATAATCTGCTTGCAGCTTGCCGAAACCATGGGCTGATCGCGTCTTGATCTTTTTGGGTTAACTGAAAAGGTCGCCCATTTTCAAGGCGAGGCCCATATCACCGTCAATTTTAAGTTTACCCATCATAAAGGCCATCTGAGGGTTCAGGGAGCCATCCATGAGCCCTTCAAAATTTTCTTCACTGATGATCAGGGTGACATCGGCCTCATCATCGTCGTTGGTGACGGTTGGCGGCGATGTTGTTGCATCGATAAAGACAGTTCCGTCACCCTTCAAGTCAATTTTGATTTTCTTTCCATTAGTCTCCATTGATTGTGCTTTGTCGCGAATGGTTGCTGTGATGTCTTCCAGACTCATGCGTATTTCCTTTTAGGTAGGTTTAAATTTGGTAGGTAGGTTTAAATTTGGGTTACCAGTTATTTCTGAGTTGCCGGAGGGCCTTGAAGATTTCTCGCGGTTCCGGCTTATCAGAAATTTCCGCGTTTTCATTTTGCAATTTTTGAATGATATCAGGGTTGTTCAACCTGAAAAAACTATTGATACGGCGTTCATCTGCCATGGTCGTAATATAGGCATCATGGGGGTCTTGGCCGCGTAGTTTTTCCAGCATTTTTCGGGCTTCGACATTGGAGGGTTCCCGATCCAGCGTGAATTCCAGATTATTTACAATATAATCATGTCCGGGATAGACCCGCACATTGTCAGGCAATAAGTCCAATTGCTCAGAAAAAGTATCATATAAATCATCGGGATTGCCGCCATTATGGCAATTTCCGGCCCCGGCATTGAATAGGGTGTCACCGCAAAAAAGTGCGGGCTGATCAGATTCAGAAAGCAGGCACAGGTGGCTGTTGGTATGTCCGGGCGTATCCAGGGCTTTCAGTATAACCGAGGTGCCAATGGCCACCATATCTGCGGCGCGCAATCCCACATCAACATTGCCGATTTTTTCCATCGCGCCATGATGGGCATATATTTTCGCGCCTGTTTTTTCCTTCATTTGCGCATTTCCGTCGATATGATCCCAATGTTCATGGGTGTTGAGGATTTTGGTAATATTCAAATCTTGCTCCGCAGCAGCGTCAAGACATTTGCCGACGTCAAGCGGGTCAATCACCATGGTATCGCGGGTTTGTGGGCAAGCGATCAGATAGTGAAAGTTTCTAAGGGGATTGTCGGCATAAATCTGTAATATGATCATAACCTGTGTCCTTTATATTGATAGGCTGACTTGCAACCTTATCGGTGATTTATTTCCCATATTTAACAGATGGGCCTGCCGCGCGGATTTTTTCACGGACGGTAATCGGATTGTGGTCGTCATCAACGGGGACGGTGACACAATCAACAACTATATTATTCTCCATATCCTGCTTTGCACGTTCGAATGCAGCGGCCAATTGATCCTCTGAATAGGCCGTGGCCAAAGAGCTGTCACTTTCCCAACGGGCCTCCCCCTCATTCTGGCCCTCATTTTGTGTGAAATAAACATTCAAACCGCTGCGCAGGTTATTCGCGGAAATGATATTCAGAGAATTGCTCATGTCTTGTCCCGAAAGTTATGGTTACTTTGTAATATATGGATAATTATATGGGGTGAAGGGGGTATAAAGCAAGTATCAGATTTTATTTTGAGGGTTTGTCGTTGTCTGATGATACTCTAGCAAAGCCGTTCAGCGGGCAGGTACAGGGTTACTGTTGTCCCTTCGCCGACCGAACTGATAATGGATACTGTACCACCGTGTTTTTCGATGATTTGTTTGACATAAGAAAGGCCAAATCCAATACCAACTGTTGGGCTGGCGTATATATCGGACAGATGTGTGTCATGACAAAAAGCTTTGGCCAATTGTTGTGAAGGCATGCCCTGCCCATTATCCTGACAATGAATAAGGCCTGCGCCATTTTTATCTTTTGTCGCCGTGAGGATAATTTCGCCGCAGGGCGGAGTAAACTTCACCGCATTGGTCAGAAGACTATGAAGGGCTTGTTGGAGACGGGATTTGTCGCCGAAAATATCTGGAAAATCCGGCTCAATGTTCGTCGATAGATGTATTTTACCCTTATCAGCAGGCGAGGATATTTTTTTTAGGCATTCCGCAATCATGCCGCCCAGTGAGAATCTTTCTTCCTGTAATCTGAATTCAGTCGTCTCCAACTCTTTTAACTCAAGAAGATTGTCAATAAGTTGTAGCAGGTCTTTTCCGGCCCCATGAATATCTTGAGCGTAGGTCTTGTAGGATTCTTGACCAATCGGGCCCATCATTTCCATCATAATGACCTCGGAATATCCCAAAATACCATTGAGTGGGGTTTTGAAATTATGGTGCATGGCGGCGAGTAGTTTTCGCTTGGTTTCTTTCGCAGCATTATTTCGAACGTTATTTTCGCTCTTGTTTTCTCGGAGGACACATATGAATTTGGATCCGTCATCATGACTGTTAAAGGGCCGGATGGTCATATCAATATCGAGAGTTTGGCCATTTTTATTCTTCCACGGGCAAGAAAATATGGCGGCCTGGCGGTTTTCTATTGTTCTTTCAATGATATGTCGATTGGCCTCAAATTTTGTGCCGATCAGGAATTTATATAAACTTTGGCCCTGTATTTCATCAAAACTATAACCCGTTATCAGTTCAAAATGATGATTTATGTCCACAATTTCCGGAGGAAGGCCTTTGGTTGTATTAGAAATAATTATTATAGCCGTACTGACCTCGTGGAAGACCGAGTCAAATAACCCAAAATCTTTTTCAAATCCCGCAGTTGTCCCCATAGTAGTCCCCTTAATTGACCCCGTAGTCGTCCTTGGCTCTATAATCGTTCGTGCCTCTGGATCAGAGATTTCCTGACTAGAAACCGCTGTATCCGATATTTTTAACCGTTTTGAGATACGGTGGCTTAATAACGAAACATTCATATGACGAACACGCTATACTCTTACCCTTACCAATCCCGCCAATAATGAAATATACTTGGGCGGATTTTTCCCATGAATTCAAATCCCTAGGCGAATCATCCCCTAAATGATTCGTCAAATCAACTAAAAAATTAACCTTTTGTTAACTATTTTGAATTGAAGGGAGCTCCGCCCATCAATAGGGCAGGAGGAAACAATGCTATTCCTGCGATTGAGATTACGCGGGATACCAGTATGGATTATAGGTAATAACTCTATTATTCCAACGCTTTATGGGCAACCATTTTCGAAGTCTATCGTCGCGTAACGTGGTTTTTGCACGGCCACATGATAGATATCATGGGCCGCAAAAATGGTGTTATGCAACAGCCCACTAAGATTCATAACCATAGGCTCATATCGATAAACGACTTCTGAAATGACGACGGTTTCAGTATCTGCTATGGTAAAGTTTCCGGGAATTCGGCTTAGGTCGGCTTCTTCACCCTCTGCCCCTATCTTACTAGCGTGGGAGATATTTGTGGTGCCTTTGCACTGCAGGTCTATGGTATTTCCGCCAGCGGTACCAGTGATGTAGGACATAAATATTTGCCCATCTGCGCTTAATTGTAGCGGTTTCATAATATTTTCGACAGCGTCAAATATATTTTGAACGGCGGCACTGTCAAGCTGTTTATTTTGAGAAACCAGATTGCCGACCGCCATAACTGTCGTATTGGTTTTCCTATGGGCCATTAAAAGCCTGAAAGTTTCGAAACCGCCCAATAGTAAAATCAGAACGACCGGGAATATATAGGCAAATTCGATCAGAATAGTCCCTTTGGTTGATTTCTTTAGATTCCTGATGAAGGACGGTATAATTATTTTTCTAAGATTAATCAGCATGACATACCCCCTTAAAGTTTCACGGTTGCTATGCAACTGGGATCAGGGGTGCCGTATGGCTCGTTCTGAATGACGGTGCTTGCGGTAAGCTTGATTTTACCGTCGTCATCTCCAACCATTTTTGAGAAAAACCCTGTCATAAAATTTGCGTCATAAATGGCTTCATATAAGACGATCTGTCCCGGGCCACCAACGCCGTCTGTGCCAACTTCCGAATCCCACTGATCATTACAGTTCATATCTGTGTAGCTATCAACGCCCGCGCTATAGACATTATCGCCGTTGACATCCGTATAAGGCTCGGGCAGTCCCACATCCGCAAAATCTTCATAAACCCTTTGACGGATTACGAGATTGCTAAGGTCGATCATGCCAAAGGTTCTGTCTGCAAGAAGATCATTGATATAGTCTTCGCGTGTTTGGCCATTTGCGGTATAGCCTGTCATGCCAGCGCGGGAGGCTTCCGAAATTGCGCCCTCCAGCATGGTGACGCTAAGCATGGTCACGCCGACCTCTAACGTGCCAATGGTTGCCAATGAAATCACCGGCAGAACAAAGGCCATCTCGACAAGGGCAGAGCCAGTCTGGCTGCGTCTTAGCCGCTTAAGAAATTTCCTTAAGGGCATTTTCCTGTTATTGTTTTTCATTTTAAGAGCTCCTGAATAATAAGGTTATTAAGTAACTCTCCTTGCGGCCAATGTTTTTCATTCTGCACCATTTTTAAACAAGGGTGCTGGAAATTTGACAGGCTGCGGGACCTATCAATACAACAAATAATGTGGGTAGAATAAACAAGATAAGCGGAATGGTCATTGTCGCCGGAAGTTTAGCCGCCTTTTCTTCTGCCTTCATCATGCGGTCATTCCTGAATTCAGCGGATAAAACCCTTAATGACTGGGCGAGGGGCGTACCGTATTTCTCTGATTGTATCAGAGTCGCGGTTACGGACCTTACTGCGGGCAAGGTTACGCGTTCTGCCAGGTTCGCCAAAGCTTGTCTGCGTTCTGGCAAGAAACCCAGTTCAATGGCGGTCAAGCTAAGCTCATCTGCCAAGTCTGGCCCTGTTTGGGCCATTTCTTTTACGACCCTATGTAAGGCTGAATCAAGTGTCAGGCCAGCTTCTGCACAAATAACCAGCAAGTCCAATACATCGGGCAAGGACTTTTGCATTTCCAGATTGCGTTTGATCGTAATGTTTTTCAAGATTGTTTCCGGCAAAATAGACGCCACAAGAACCGAGCCGCCAGCGGCAATCGTTTTCATCATTGGTTCGAGGTCAAACACGCCGATACCATAAATAAGGACAACAGCAAGGATGCCAATGAGAATGGGCAAGACTAATTTAAAGAACATAAAAAAGACCAGCGCGTCTTTTGAACGATAACCGGCCTGTAAGAGCTTCAGGCGGAATTTTTCGGCCTGTTCATTCTTCAAGAGGTTAAATCCATTCACGATGACTTGCATTGGACCAAGATGCGATGCTCTTTTTACAGGTGATTTGCGTTTGACGGGCGCGGTATATCCCCGTTTCAGGTCTTGCCGGCGATCTTGTAGATGTTTAATCCGGCCATGCATCGGGTCTTTGATAAGGCCGCTGCTCCAAATGGCTAAAACCACCAAAAACGCAGACATTGCGGCCAGTACGGTTATGACATCTTCTACTGAAATTCCGTCAGGTAAGTAAGCTTCCATGTTCTATGCCTCGAAATTTATCATTTGAGCCAGAATAAAGACACCGATACCCATCCATACAGCGGCACCCGCGAGGGCCATCTGTCCCATAGGGTCGGTAAACATGACTGACATATATTCATAATTCATCACAGAAAGCAGGCCGCACATAAGAAACGGCAGGGAACCAATGATATAGGCACTGGCCTTACCCTCCGAGATCATGGCTTTGATTTTAAGCTTTAATCTGGTTCTGCCGCGAAGAATTTCTGTCAGATTGCTTAAGGTTTCCGCCAAATTCCCCCCGGTTTCCTGCTGGACAGACAAGCTGATAACAAAAAATTTAAAATCAGGTGTATCCAGACGTTTTGCCGTTGCCCATAAGGCTTCGTCCATGGTTTTCCCCAACTTTATTTCATCTGTTATTTTTAAAAATTCTGTTGATATGGGGTCTTGCATTTCCCGAGCCACGGCATGAATTGATTCCGTCACGGGAAGGCCTGCGCGCAAACCGCGTACAATCAAGTCAATTGCTTCTGGGAATTGTTTGGTAAATTTAGCAAGTCTGCCTTTGATCACCCTGTTGATATAGGTATGAGGGATGAAGAGGCCGAGAAAAATACCAATCATTAATGAAGGTAGAAAGGCCAAACCACCGATGATTTCGATCAAAAGCGTGCAAAGAACAGCCGTAATAATTGTGGCTATGATGTATTTTTTGAAGCTGATATCCTTGCCGGTTTTATCCAGACGTTTCCTGAGCTCTGCGGGCTTGGGAATTAATCGGTCGAAGAGAGACACTTCTTTTTTTGTGAAAAGATTCTTCTTGGCTTGTTCGTTTGCCAGCGCTTTATCTTTGCCATGCCGGATTCTGATTGTGTTAAGCCGTTTTCCGATAATCTTGTTATTTTGGCCTATTATTCCAGATGCAGCGGCAAGGGTCGCGAGTATGATAAAAACACAAGCGAAGATTCCAATGGTTACTATGGTTGGGTTTGTAACGTCCATTTTATTCCTATAAGGCCTCCATCAAAGCTTTGTCCAAACCAAAATAAGCGGCTTTTTCCGCAAAATACGGACGGACACCCATGGACTTGAAATGGCCCTGCAGGTTTCCATCCGCATCTTCTCCGGTAAACTCATAAATAAACAGATCCTGCGTGGTGATAATATCGCCTTCCATGCCGACAATTTCTGTAATGGCCGCACAGCGGCGTCCGCCATCCCGCATTCTCGAAACCTGCACGACAAGATCGACGGCCCCTGCGATCTGCTCGCGGACAGCTTTTTGGGGTAACTTCAAATCAGCCATGCCGATCATGTTTTCCATACGGGTCAGGGCTTCGCGCGGGTTATTGGCATGAAGGGTACACATTGAACCATCATGGCCCGTATTCATGGCCTGCAGCACGTCAAATGCTTCAGCGCCGCGAACCTCTCCCAAAATAATTCGGTCGGGACGCATACGCAGGGCGTTCTTTACAAGATCCCGCATACTGATTTCACCCTTGCCCTCAAGGTTTGCGGGCCGTGTTTCGAGCCGTACCACATGGGGCTGTTGCATCTGTAGTTCGGCGGTATCCTCAATGGTCACCACCCGTTCACCGGGATCAACCATACGGGACAAAGCATTCAACATGGTTGTTTTCCCTGAACCCGTCCCGCCTGAGATAAGAATGTTCAAACGGCAGGCACCGGCAATTTTTAATACCGTCCCCATGTTGTGAGACATGCTTTTCCAGTCGATCATATGATCCAGCGTGATTTTCTGCTTGGCAAACTTCCGAATTGATATGGACGGGCCATCAAGGGCAAGCGGTGGAATAACAATATTCACGCGGCTTCCGTCCATGAGACGGGCATCACAAAGCGGGGTAGATTCATCAACACGGCGGCCGACGGCGGTGACAATCCGCGTGCAGATATTCATCAGATGCTGATTGTCACGGAACGTCACATCAGAAAGTATAAGCTTGCCAGCTTTCTCAATATAAACCTGTTTGGGGCCATTGACCATGATTTCGGAGATTTCCTCATCACCCAAAAGAGGTTCCAAGGGGCCGAGGCCAAGCATATCATGGAGCAGCATATTGACCAGGTCGCGCTGCTCGCGTAAATTCAAGTTGATTTTCTCTTGCGCCATCAGTTCATTGACGGCTTCGCTTACTTGTTCTGCAAGCTCGGACCGATCCATTTCATTGGCGGCAGATGCATCAATATATTCAAGTAACAGGGGTTGCAGGCGATCCTTGGCATCCATGATACTATCTTGGCTAACCTGATGCTTTTGTTCGTTTACTTGCTTCTGCGCCTGTTTATGGTTGCGAACAACATTAACGTCTTCTGTTTCTTCTGCATCAGCCTCTTTCTTTTCGTTGCGGCTATCAGATGTTAATAGATCGTTCAACAGCACCGTGAGGAGGTCCCGGCGTTCAAGATCGTTCAGGTCTATGCGATGTTTGCCGGTTTCTTCGTCAATGAGGTTTTCGATAAAGGCCGTAACTTCATCACGTTCCATTTCGCGCGCATGTTTGGGATCCATTTGTTCCAACATGACGGATTCGATCAGTTCATACGCTTTATCAACTATATTGGCATTAGATAAGACAATATTGCTCGCCGCGCCCGAAATTGTTTTGGGCGTTTCACGTGCTGAGGACAGATGACCCTTGCCAAAAGCAGCAGGCTTTGCCACTTTTTTTGCGATCAGGGTTGCCTTCCCATCTTGGCTTGATTTTCTTCCAAATGCCGGTTTCATATTTTCTCACGATTTCACTATATTAACTGAATTCAGGTATTTATTTTTTGGATCCTGAAGTTATTTTCTTCCAAAATGAGTTCTTTTCCTCAGCAGCATTGTCCCCTGTAATATCTGCACTAATCGCGGTAAGGACTTTAACAATTTTACTCATTTTGGCTGCTTGTGGTAATGGTTTTCCTGCTCTTGACGCTTGAACCATTAATTTTGGATCAAAAGGAATTTCCCAGTCTACGCTACGCTCTATTGAGGCTTCGAAATCTTTCTTGTCCACTTCAACCATGCCAACGCCGGCGATTTTATTCAGGACAATTTTAACGGTTGTCTCAGGCGCGATGGTTTTGCATAATGCTAAAAAGCGGATGACATCACGGGCTGCGGGCAGCGTAAGATCAGATACGAGGATGATTTCATCTGCTTCTGATAGCATCAGCGGATATTCAGCGGCCATATTTCGCGGAAGATCCATAATCACATAATTAAAATTATGTTTTAATTCTGAAATCAAGTGGCTCATAGCGGCAGGATCAGTATAGGTTGGATCGTTCAATGACGCTTCTGATCCCAGAATTGACAGATTGTCGCCTTGACGAATCATGGCCCGCTCGATGAACAGCCCGTCAATCCGGCTCGGGTTCTCAAGGGCATCACACAGGCCGCGCCCCGGCTCCAGATCAAATGTCAAAGCATCTGTACCAAAATAGATATCCATATCAAGAATGGCGGTATTTTTTTTCATTTCGTTGGCGATGAGCCATGCGCAGCTACTGACAATTGTGCTGGCCCCCACGCCGCCTCTTATGCCGACAACAGCCACAAGCTTGTCTGTTTGTTTCTCATCTGTTGGTGCGACATTCTCGCTTGCCATGCGCAACGCATTTTCTGCGACCAGAATGCATTCTCTTAACTGATCTGTCGTTACGGGCTTGACCAGATATTCCTGTACGCCCGAGCTGATTAAGCCTCGATAAAGATCAATGTCATTTTCCGTGCCGATAGCAATCACCATCGTGCCAAGCTGACAAACTTCGGCAAGGGCATTCATATCATCCATGGGGGAGGCTGATTTGGACAGATCGACAAATAGAAATTTTGGGGAGGCCGCCGTTGCCAGCGTTCTAATGGCATTTTCAATGCCCCCCTTTTTCACCAAAGAAGGATCCCAGTCCCGCTCATTCAAAACGGGGACCAAGGCCTGTGTTGTGTCATCATCACAGACATAGGCTTCGAATTCATCTGTGACGGATTCATCTTTTTTTAGCAGTGATGCGATGCTCATATTCTATTCCCGTTACTAATTTAGTTTTGTATGTATTAGAAGATTACTTGGGAGCTTTCTTCGTTCTGTAGGTATTGACGGCTTTCGCAGATTTTTCTGCATCAGGGGATCCGTTGCTTGCGCCAATGATCAAATCACGTGGATTGGCCACCATAAGTCCCAGGTTTGCCTGATTGGCGCAGCCCAGATTGACCAAGCTGGAATTTCCGTAGTTTTTGTTGGAGGGCTGTGACCAATCTCCGCAGCGCGGCGGTGTCACCACATAGCGTGAAATCAGAAGCCGGGCCTGATTCTCTCTGGGGCTTAAGCCATAAGGCGTCACATCAGGAGACAACCGCAGGCCGCGTTTCTTGAACAATGCCGATAATGACGTAAGCCTATCTTTATTTTGTTCTGACAACGTGCCATCCCGCTGTAAAGGAAAATCCATGCTCAATTCATCGCCGTAAGATACATTGCTTTTCATCATAAATATGTCCAGCTCTTCTATCATCCCGCCGGACAGATTAGGGCTGGCGGCTTCAAAAGTGACGGTAAAGGGGATCTTGACCATTTCAACTTCATTGCGTTTATGGGAGTCACTATCCACATAATTTGAGGCGCCGCTACAGCTGGCAAGTATCAGACTCGCCATAACAGGAACCAAAATAGAGACCAAAATAGAGCGATGGCCGGAAATGAAATTCTTAATTCTTTTTATCATCGTTGCTTCCATTGTTTTTCCCTTAATCCAGAATGAATCCGGCTGCGTTATTTAGTTTTTGCCCTTTTTTCCCCTGAACTGGCGCAGGCATGCTGGCCTTCTTTGTGGCATAAGATTGACCTTTAATATATCGGTCATAATCACTTGGCATTTCCAGGCCATCTGTGGGTAATCTCATGTTGCCGCCATTATGAGGCTCTACGATATAGGGTGTTACGATGATGACCAACTCAGTTTCCTGACGCCTGAATCTGCTGGATCTGAAAAGGGCGCCAAGAACGGGAATGTCACCTAACCACGGGAATTTCTCCAGATCATGAGTGACGCTGTTTTGAAGCAGCCCAGCGATGGCAAAACTTTGGCCGGAGCCAAGCTCAATGGTGGTTTCAACGCGCCGCGTGCTGAGGGCGGGTATGCTGAAACCCTGCAGAGTAATCGCGCCGTTGGAAGATAATTGGCTGACCTCAGGCTTGATGTTCATGTTAATGCGGCCATTGCTCAAAACCACAGGCGTGAAGTCGAGAGAAATACCGAATTCTTTAAATTCAATGATCACTTGCCCGTTTCTGTCAAGGGTTGGTACCGGATATTCACCGCCCGCAAGAAAGTTTGCCGGCTCACCGGATTGCGTGGTCAGATTTGGTTCCGCAAGAACAGACAATACGCCTTCTGTTTCAAGAGCATCAATGATAAAATTGATATCCAGATTTCCAGCCCTAAAACCGCCAAACAGGCTATTTAGGCCCCGGCCTTCAACAGCGAAAGCCTGCACCAGACTATTGGTTAGGCCCGTAGGGTCAGGAATAAGGTTAAAGACATTAGCGCCCTGTACCATGCCAACAGCCGAGCTGCCGTTAGAAAAAAGATTTTCCCAGTTAAAGCCAAGCTGCTTTCTGGTGTCGCGGCCAATCTCGGCGATTCTGACGCGCAGGTTAACCTGAACAGGTGTCGCTATCTGCAATTTGTTGATGATCGTTTTACCTTTGCCAATGAAATCTTCTGCCATGCGGCGTGCGTCTTCGGCCTCTTCCGGATTATCTACATTTCCCGTTAACAGCAATAAACCCTCATAAGATTTTACCTGAATATTTGCCCCTGGAATGACGTGTTTTAGGGCTGATTCCAAACTGCCAAGGTTATGATTGACAGCGATCGTGCCATCATAAACAACCCGGTCATCATGGGTTACGGCATAGAGGTTGGTCTCGCCTTGTTCTTTGCCATAAATATAGACAAGGGTTGGGGACTTGATTTGAATATCGGCTATTTTCGAATTGGCAATAAAAACATTATTGACAGGTTCCTTAAAACGTATGAGCGTTCCCTTGCCGACTTCTATATTTTGTCGGGCGGCTTCTTTACTGACAGAAATACTCACCATAGAGAAGGATAAGACAGGTAGGGCCAGAGCCATGACAATCGCGCTTTTTACCCATTTAATCAGGGGGCTTGATGTTATGTTAAAAGGGGAGGTTATCATTGGTCTGTTTCCTCTGATGATTCGTCATTATTATCGCCTTGTCCAAAATTTTGTTCAGCGCCTTGCCCGGAACCTTGATTGGCGTTTAAAGCCTGCTTCATAAGTTGGTTGAAGTTGAATTTCTGGGTTTCTTTCACGCCGCCACGGAAAACTTCCACGGAGGCATTGTTGCCTGATCCACCGCCGGATGCACCAGCGGAAATTTGACTGCTGACATCACTGTCCCATGTGGCGCTTTGCACATTATTTGTGTCTTCATTTATGTTTTCTGCGCTTAAGCTTCTCAGGATCAATGATAACTCGCCAATATTTTTAGCGAGTGAAATGACCTCTGCTTCTTTTGGCGTGACCTCCAATGTGGCGGTTTGCCCGATAGATGGGGTATGTGTCGGATTATCAGTACGTTGATTAATGGCTAAAATCCGAACATTGCGGAGTATTGTTTCACTAATGCGGGCTTTTTTGCGGATCTTGTCCTTTATGGCCACTTGATGGGTCAGCAGGATATCAACCCGATCGCCGGGAAATACAAAACCCGCATTACCCGTTGTTGCGGTAATTCTTATGGAAATAGCCCGCTTTCCCGCGGGCAGAACCGCCGCCATAAAGCCCCTGTTACCGGGCTTTACCATACGATTCTCTAAAATAGGCTCACCTGAGGATGTTGCGGATCTTACGACGGCGCCGTTGAAGGAGTCTAATGTTATGGCAGAATCCTGCTGAACGTAGCTATCGTGCACTGTTTCATCTGGCCAGGACTGCCAAACGAGATCTTCAGACTTAATGAAGTATCCTACCGGCATATTGACGGCAGCCACCAGAATTTTCATCTTGGAAGCCACAATTTTTTCAACGATCTGTGAGCCGGATGTCGTAGGCTCCGGCGCGGTGATGAGGCTTCGCGCAAGCATGGCCGTGATGCCGGCAACAACCAGTGCGACCCCTATAAGAACGATGCTTTTTATATTAAAATTCATTTATACTATCCTTGTTCTGCAACCCTATGCCCTGTTCTGCAACTCTATGATTGTCGCCTCAGGCTATTGTTAAATGCCTATTGTCTGATTAAATCCGGCAAATAATTGATAGGCGACATAAAAGCCGCCAATAGAGATGCCAATTCCATAAGGGACTGCACTTATCTTCTTTTCTGCCACGTAGAGGTTTATATTTTCTGAAGATTTGTAATATTTTGACCTATTTACGCGATTTATAATGATTATTGTTATGGCAATGAGGCCGCCAACCACGGAAGTAATGAATAAATATGGTAAAACATGGGTGCTTCCAGCCCATAACGCCACGATAGGGATTAACTTCACATCTCCTCCGCCCATGATATTAAGGGCAAAAAAACCGGCGCAAACCGCAAAGATGACAAGGGCAATGACAACAGACATTAAAATATCATAGAAGGGCATGCCGTCACCATCCACGTAAGTCGTCAGCAGAAATATGGGATAAAGCGCGGCGGCTGCCAAACATAACTTATTTGGCAAAAGATAACGCGTTAGGTCAGAATAGGCTGCCCATAACATAAGTGAAGAGAATGCAATCAATATTATTATCGTTAACAAAATGGTGATCCCGGTTATTCGTTTTCTTGTATCTCATGAGAAAATATATAAAAAAGATGTTTTTTTCGTTAACCATAAGGCTTTTTGTGATTCAAATTAGGGTCTGTGGACAATTCAGATATGGCCTAATTTTCTTCCATGGCATTTGATACCTTTGAGGAAGTATCTTGCAGGCTTAAAACGACAGTATCGCTCATGCTTGTTAAAGCCCCCACAGATGCAACGACAATCAGGGCAACAATCATGCCATATTCAATAGCTGTTGCGCCGGACTCATTGAAGAAAAGTTTATTAAAAAAATTATTTTTCATTTATAGACACCGCTGTTTATGAACAAAAAAATAGAAGCCCAGAAAGGATTCTTTCAGGGCTTCTATGGATAATTCGTATTAATAAAAACAGGGAAACCGTCTACTGGAGGCTGCTGTTAATGGTCGTGAACTTTGCTGTCAGTGAAGTACCAACACTTGTCATCGCGCCGATAGCGACCACGGCGATCAATGCGGCAATCAGACCATACTCAATAGCCGTTGCGCCTTTTTCTGACTTACGCAGTTGTGTAAAAAATTTTCTCATTTCTAAATCTCCTAAATGTGCCTAGTTAAATTACTATTCAATGCCAAAGTTGTGAGGCTAATATGCAGGAAAGTTATGAACAAAAGGTTAACATTTTTCGGAAATTCTTATTTGATTACAATTAGTTATCGGAAAAATATTAATATATATTTAAGTATAATTTTTTGAGATTTATCATAAAATTTAGCTAAAATTTTAATCAATCGCCCATAGAAGCCTCTATAAAAAACGCTTATATAGAAGATTAAAGAGTGAAAGCTATGGATATGCTATGTAATGTCGGGGCTTACGAGGCTGGTTCGTGGTTGCTTAAGATAAGGGCTAAATGGGTGACATAGCCCTCTGACGTATGGACAGAAATGTCGCCGCCGATCATATTTGCCAGATTTTTGGCCACATGTAATCCAAAGCTGGACGATATTTTAGGGGTATATTTTATGTCATTTTCTGGAGAATCTATTGGTTCATCCGGTTCGGTTTTAATCTTTTCGAACATTTTGGGGGCATTTTTTTCATGGATTCTTGGCCCAAGAATCGGTATTTCGACTCTGACCTGTGCATTACTATTGATCAGAACGGACGGCCTGATGGTCTCCCCGCCTGACGCTCTTTTGATAATGCTGGAGAGTATTTTGGTCAGGCATAGCTCAACACTTTGTTTGTCATTATAAAGAATGACATCAATATTATTACTATTACTCAAGAACTCTACCTGATGTTCATCTGCAAGTCTTTTAACGTTTTCCTGGCTATTCTTTAAAACCGATTTTAGAGAAAATGACTCAGGGTCGAACAGCATTAGCCCCGCTTCAAGTCTCGCAGAATCCAATACATCATTGACCGCCTCTTTTAAATGTCCGGCTGCGGTAAGGATATTTTTTGTGTTCTTATGATATTGCGCGTTTACTGGCCCCCATGTTTCCATATCGATCATTTCTGAAAAGCCTATAATGGCGTTTAAAGGTGTCCTGAACTCGTGAGATATATTTTGGAGTAGTTCGGTGGCAACGTCATCATCATAGGCCTTGAGCGCCGCCGCTTGTTCTCCAAGGGCGCCTTGAGCCTTATATGTCTGGGTTGCAACATATTTCTCCAAGGTTTTTTCTTGTATATTTTGGGCATTTGGCATGACGGTCGGGAAAGGCTGCTTGTCATTGATGGCCGAACGTGCGCTGCCTCGGAAACCTGTGAAACGTCCTGTATGAATATCAAATATGGCAATGGCGCTGATAAGCCACAGGGTTGTCTTGTCATCCTGGGCACCGTTCTGGGCGGAAATATAAAAAG
Organism: Alphaproteobacteria bacterium; assembly: GCA_024280095.1. Classification (GTDB taxonomy): domain Bacteria; phylum Pseudomonadota; class Alphaproteobacteria; order Sphingomonadales; family Emcibacteraceae; genus Paremcibacter. The sequence goes on from JAJRQU010000116.1 coordinate 25,278, forward strand.
GTCTGTCCCGAAATGATGATCTTCGTTCAAATAAGAAATCAAAGGTTTCTTGTTTGATGTTTTTATCATTGGCTGTGATATTTACCTCACGTCCATTTGTACCGCTCTGTGGGTCGGGTAATTTGCACAGGGAAATAAAATTTACGCCGATAAGGGTTGGGCCGGCACAGCCAAATGCACTCAAGGCTTCTTCTGATACAAAGCTGATCAGCCCTGTGCGATCGATTTCCCAGAACCAGTCAGCGACAGATCGCACGAGGTCTCGTTGTTTGTCGGTTTCATTGCGGGTATCCTGAACCTGTTGACAGATATCATCGGCAAGGTCTGACGTGGCATCATTCATATGAATGACGCTGCGCGGCTGTATAGGGAGCTGTGCCTTTTCCCCGAGATGTTCGCTGATATGTTCCCCTGAATTTTCTCTGAAATTTTCCTTGAAATTTTCTCTGAAATCTTCGCTGGTATATTCTTTGTCATGCTCTTCAGGAGGCTGCACAGCGTCATTGGCCACAATATTTTTCTGGAAAAGATTGTGTTGATCTTTATATGGTGCATGCCCGGAAGTTTTTATGGAAACGGAATCGGCCAGCGTGCCTTTCCGCGCGCCCTTCAGGTCTTCCTCTAAAGCCTTCGCAATGTTTTTTGGCGGAATGTCTTTTTGAACTTCGGAGTCTGGTATGTTCTTCTCAGGAACGGGCATTTCATCTTTTGATATTTCATCTTTTGATATTTCGGGGGCTGTTTCAGGATAACTATTGTGGATATTCTGCGCCCGCAATACTTCAAGGATGCTCACCGTGGTTTCTTCGTCTATGTGCGGAACATGATCTTCCGCGTGCTTATCAAGTTCATTTAAGCTATATTTTAATTTTGAGCTTTGGGATTCCTGAAAGGCCTTTTCAAGTTCATGGCGGACTAATGGCGAAAGCCCAAAACGCCGTGAAATATGAATTCTGTGTGATTCTGTTCCGTAACGAATTAAGTGAATAAGTTTGTCATCGGGCAGGATTGCTTTTTCCAGTATGGGCCCGGATACTTCTACGACATCTTCGCACAGAATATTAATGAGCTGTTCCGGCGGATTGGTCAAAGCACAAAGGGCGGCGGCTATTTCCTGGCGCGCGGATAAAGTGACTTGGTCGAGAAGCTCTTTTAATATCTCAACCAACATCCTTTCCTGAGCGGCGGATGTCAGGGGCCTTTGCTGGAGAAAAAGATCGCTGATATGAGAGAATAACAGGGTTCGACTATGCTGAGAGCCCTCCTGCGCGAGCGCAATTAAATTGCGAATTCTATCATCAAACTGAGTGCTTTTCTGCACAATTTTCCTTTCCCCAACAAATGAATTCTGCTTTTGAAATAGGGCTTTTTTTGATCATTAAACGTCATTATGTCGTGTATATCTATCGTGGTGAAGATAGCCGTTTTTTCAGCGAAAAGCCAGTTAAAAGATCAGTTTTTATCGCTTTTTCCGTTAACCATAATTCTGTAAAATAATCATAAAATGAAATTCGCAGTCTTATAAAATTATATTTTATTATGCAAGAATATGAATTTGTAATATAATATAATCAATCTTGGAAATATTGTTTCAACTTTGACAGGATGGCAGATATTTGCATATTGCCACGAAAAATAGATTTAATCACGAGGAAGTAACAGAATGCATCGCGTTAAGTTGGATGATATTGACTGTAAAATTCTGGAGAATCTCCAGAATAATGGCCGAATTACCAATGTTGAATTAGCAGAAAAAGTGGGTATCACGGCGCCGCCCTGCCTAAGGCGGGTTCGGGCATTGGAGGAGGCAGGATATATTAAAGGCTATCATGCGGAACTTAACGCAGAATCAATGGGTTTTGGGTTAACGGTTTTTGCTATGGTCGGGCTTCATAGCCAGTCGGAAAGTGATTTAAAGGCCTTTGAGGAACGGGTGGCAGAATGGCCGCTGGTTCGGGAAACCTTCATGTTGAATGGCGAAATTGATTTTATTCTGAAGATCGTCGCCCGCGATTTGGCGCAATTTCAAAATTTCCTGACCACAAAGCTAACGCCGGCCCCAAATGTGGACAGCGTAAAAACATCCCTGAGCATTCGCTGCGCCAAAAAACTTCATGGTGTTCCTGTAGGTGCTGTTGAGGAATAGCTTTAAAGGCTGTATCCAAGCGCAAAATACTCTATATGAATTCTATATTTGTGATTTCATAATAGGTTTCGCCCATGGGGGTTTTGACCTCAATTTCATCCCCAATCCGGCGCCCGATCAAGGCCCGTCCAATGGGGGAAATGAAGGATATCTTGCCATTGGGAACATCAACTTCATCGACACCGACAATTTGATATTTTACGGTTTTATCATCCTCATCCGTAAGGCTGACTGTCGCCGAAAATAACACGCTGTCCCCGGAAAGCTCCTTGGGGTTAAAGACCTCCGAGCGGCTTACCTTGCCTTCGAAATCCTGAATTCGAGATTCGATAAAACCCTGTTGTTCCTTGGCCGCGTGATATTCCGCATTCTCGGACAGGTCGCCGTGGGCGCGCGCTTCTTCAATTGCTTTGATAACAGCGGGGCGCTGCACATGCTTTAAATTTTTTAATTCTGCTTCCAGTCTTTGGTGACCTTCTGCTGTCATGGGTACTTTTTCGACCATTATGTAATATTTTCTATTTTTAACACCGCAATGAAGAATATATTTTATCCTATTATAAAATATAAACGCATCATTGTCATTTTATGAAGAATCTTTACTCAAACACATAAGACTGAAGGGGTTTAACTTCAAGTGAGCTGGATTTCAAGACTTTTATGGCCTCCATAGCTGAAATTGCGCCCCTTGTGGTGGTATAATAGGGAATATTATGGGTTAATGCCGTGCGCCGAAGCTGATAGCTGTCGGTAATGGACTGGCTGCCTTCGGTTGTGTTGAAGATCAATTGAATGCCCTTGTTTTTAATGGCATCGACAATATGAGGCCGCCCTTCCAGGACTTTGTTGATGCGCTGCACGTCCAGTCCTTCATTTTGCAGATATTCAGCCGTACCGCCCGTTGCGACGACGGTATATCCCATCTCCAGAAGTATCCGGGCAGGTTCAGCCATTTTTTGTTTATCGCTGTTTTTAACGGAAATAAAGACTGTTCCGGTGAGGGGCAGGTGAGTGCCCGCCGCAATCTGAGATTTCAGAAAAGCCTTGGCAAAAGTATCATCCAGTCCCATGACCTCTCCCGTAGAACGCATTTCAGGGCCGAGAAGAACATCAACACCCGGAAAACGGTTAAAGGGCAAGACAACTTCTTTTATCGCCACATGATTCGGTGTGGCTGACGGGAAGGTGAAAGCGGACATTTTTTCCCCCGCCATGATACGGGCCGCATATTTGGCGATTGGCGCGCCGATGGCTTTGGCGACAAAGGGCACCGTTCGGCTGGCCCGGGGGTTGACCTCAATCAGATAGACCACATCATCTTTAACCGCGAATTGCACATTCATCAATCCCTTGATATTCAAGGCGAGGGCCAATTTCTTGGTCTGCTCTCTAATGTCATCCATGACACTGTCTTTTAAGGAGAAAGGCGGCAGGCAGCAGGCGCTGTCGCCTGAATGGATGCCGGCTTCTTCGATATGTTGCATGATGGCGGCCACATGAACCGTCCTGCCGTCGCTCAAGGCATCAACGTCAACCTCTGTCGCGCCGCCAAGATAACGGTCGATAAGGACGGGGCTGTCCCATGATACGGCCACGGCCTTGGCCATATAGCCTTCAAGTGATACGGTATCATAGACAATTTCCATGGCCCGTCCGCCCAGCACGTAACTTGGCCTGATCAGGATCGGGTAGCCAATTTCCTCAGCGACCGCGACGGCCTCTTCAAGATTGGTGGCGAGGCCATTGTCCGGTTGGCGCAGGCCAAGCTTCTGAACCAGCTGCTGAAATCTTTTCCGGTCTTCGGCCAGATCAATAGCATCAGGAGATGTGCCAAGAATGGGAATATTGGCTTCCTGCAAGGCATGAGACAATTTCAAGGGTGTTTGGCCGCCGAACTGAACGATAACCCCGACGACAGTACCATTTTCCTGTTCCTTGCGGATGAGCTCAATCGTATCTTCGGCGGTTAAGGGCTCGAAATACAGCCGGTCCGAGGTATCGTAATCGGTGGAAACTGTTTCAGGGTTACAATTGACCATAATCGTCTCAAACCCTTGCTCGCTGAGGGCATAAGCCGCATGGCAGCAGCAATAGTCAAATTCAATACCCTGACCGATTCGGTTGGGGCCGCCGCCCAGAATGATGATTTTTTTCTTATCCGTTGGATTTGCCTCGCACTCTGCATCGCCGGAGGCATCCCGTTCGTAAGTGGAATACATATAGGGGGTTTTTGCTTCAAATTCTGCGGCGCAGGTATCAACCCGTTTATAGACCGGATGAAGATTTAATTTATGCCTGAGTGAGGTAACATAAGTTTCTTTTTCACCGATCAATTCTGCAAGGCGGGCGTCTGAAAAACCGATTTCTTTCAAACGGCTTAATTCATGACGGCTCTGGGGCAAACCATTTGCTTTAATGGCCATCTCCGAATCGGTGATGGCCTTGATCTGATCAATGAACCAGGGGTCATATTGGGCAATGGCGTGAATTTCATCAGGGGAAATGCCGAGGCGCAGAGCCTGCGCCATAACCAGCAAGCGATCATCGGTGGGGCTGGCCAAGGCGGCCCGAATGGCATTGATGTCGCCGTTTTCCGGGTCGTAGCCGGGGATATCAACTTCATTTAATCCGGTCAGGCCGGTTTCCATGGAGCGCAGGGCTTTTTGAAGGGATTCCGCGAAATTTCGGCCAATGGCCATGGCTTCGCCCACGGATTTCATGGCGGTTGTCAATGTGGGTTTTGTACCGGGGAATTTTTCAAAAGTGAAACGGGGTATCTTGGTGACCACATAATCTATGGTTGGCTCAAACGACACAGGGGTCGCGCCAGTGATATCATTCTGTAATTCATCCAGCGTATAACCAACGGCAAGTTTCGCAGCGACCTTCGCAATGGGAAAGCCGGTTGCTTTTGAGGCGAGGGCGGAGGATCTGCTGACCCGTGGGTTCATTTCAATGACAATCAATTCGCCGTCTGCGGGATTAACCGCGAACTGAACGTTGGAGCCGCCCGTTTCCACACCAATCTCCCGGAGTATGGCGATAGAGGCATTGCGCATGATCTGATATTCTTTATCGGTCAGGGTTAATGCAGGCGCGACGGTAATACTGTCACCGGTATGGATGCCCATAGGGTCAAAATTTTCAATGGAGCAGATGATGATGCAATTGTCGGCCGTATCGCGGACAACTTCCATTTCATATTCTTTCCAGCCCAATACCGACTGATCGATAAGAACTTCGCCAACAGGCGACGCATCTATACCGTTCATGATGATATCCTCATATTCTTCCAGATTGTAAGCAATGCCGCCGCCCGTGCCGCCCATGGTAAAGCTGGGACGAATGACCGCAGGTAATCCCACATAATCAAGGGCCTCCATGGCTTCTGCCAGACTTTTGGCGATCCGGCTGCGTGGGGTACCAAGGCCAAGCCTGTCCATCGCATCCCGAAACAGCAGCCTGTCTTCGGCCATATTTATGGCGTCAACTTTCGCCCCAATCAGCTCAACATTATATTTTTCCAGAACACCATTTTTATCGAGCTGCAAGGCTGTGTTCAGCCCTGTTTGCCCACCCATAGTCGGCAGGATCGCATCGGGGCGTTCTTTTATAATGATTTTCTCAACAAATTCTGGTGTGATGGGTTCCACATAGGTGGCATCAGCCAAATCGGGATCGGTCATGATGGTCGCTGGATTGCTATTGACCAAAATCACACGGTAACCTTCTTCCTTCAGGGCTTTACAGGCCTGCGTTCCGGAATAGTCAAATTCACAGGCCTGGCCGATAATAATCGGGCCGGCGCCGATAATAAGGATGGAATTTATATCTGTACGTTTAGGCATTTTTCTTGATCATTTCCATAAAGCGGTCAAAAAGATAGTGGCTATCCTGTGGGCCGGGGCTGGCTTCGGGGTGATGTTGGACGCAAAAGGCGGGCTTGTCTTTTATTTCAAACCCGCAAAGCGTCTGATCAAATAGCGAAATATGACTGACCTTTGCCATATCCGGCAGACTGTCCTTATCTACCATAAAGCCGTGGTTCATCGAGGTGATTTCCACTTTGCCGGTGTTATAGTCCATGACAGGGTGATTGGCACCCCGGTGCCCCTGATGCATTTTACGGGTCTTGGCCCCAATGGCCAGCGCCATCATTTGATAACCCAGACAAATACCAAATAAGGGAATGTCACTGTTTAACAGACTTTGAATGACCGGAATGGCATATTCCCCTGTTGCCGCCGGATCGCCCGGCCCATTTGACAAGAAAATCCCATCCGGTTTATAGGCCAAAATTTCTTCCGCTGTTGCGGAGGCGGGCACGACGGTAATTTTGGCCCCGGTCGTCGCCAGACATCTTAATATATTCCGCTTGATGCCGTAATCGACGGCAACAACATGGGGGTATGGAACATGGGCTTTTGGTGACGGCAGTTTTTGGTATCCGTCCTCCAAAGTCCAGCGGATTTCGTCCCAGATATAGGGCTCTGTGCAGGATACCTGAGCGGCTAAGTCCATGCCTTCCAGACCCGCCCAGTTTTGGGCTTTTTTAACAAGGGCCGGAATATTAAAAATCCCGTCCGGTTGGTGGCTTATCACGCCGTTTGGCGCACCATTCTTGCGGATATAATGCGTAAGCCGCCTTGTATCTATACCCGATATGCCCACAAGCCCCTGCGCCTTGCACCAGTCATTTAAATGCTGCTGGCTGCGAAAGTTTGACGGCGCGGTAATATCTTCGCGAATGATCAATCCTCGTGCGGCGGGGGCATGGCTTTCCATATCCTCTGCATTGGTGCCGACATTTCCGATATGGGGAAAGGTAAAGGTGATAATCTGACCGGCATAAGAAGGGTCTGTCAGTATTTCCTGATAACCGGTGAGGGAGGTGTTAAAACAGACCTCGCCCACAATATCTTTTGCGGCACCAATGCCATAACCCCAAAAAACGGTTCCATCAGCAAGGACCAATGCGGCCGTTATATTCTTATGGGGTGGGGCGCTTTTTTCTTCAGTCATGTTTTTTCTTCAGTCATATTTTGTCATTATTCAGGTATTCTGGCCTAAGATTAATTCCGAGGTTTGGCCAGATTATACATGGATTAGGGCAATTTCAAATTGCCATCAAACTTACGCTGGCCCTGACGTAAATTGACGGGAACATAGGTGAAGATTTGCCCGAGGTCAAGAAAAACCGGAAGAAAAAAAATCGTTTAGAAACAAGGGGTTGCCTGATAAAAATCTATTGCTTTCTACGCCCGTTTGGGGTAATATCTCTGCTTTCTTAAGGTTCGGAATATGTGGGTGTCGAGTCATGCAATCGGAATTTTTATAAAAAAGGACTAAGAAACAATATGTTGCGAGATCAGCTTACCGTCGCCATGAAGCAGGCGATGAAGGATAAGAAAAAGCGTCGCCTGACGACAATTCGACTCATTCTTGCGGCGATCAAGGATCGGGATATCGCCGCCCGTACCGATAAGAATCTTATTGAAGATGAAGATGCGGTCGTGCTTGAGATTCTATCAAAAATGATCAAGCAGCGTAAAGAGAGCCTTGTTGTATACGAAGAAGCCGGCCGTATGGAGCTTGCCCAGCAGGAACAGGCAGAGATGGATATTATCTCTGAATTTCAGCCCCGGCAAATGCCCGAAGAAGAAATTACGCAAGCGGTTAAAAAGGCAATCGAAGAAACCGAAGCTTCTGGCCTGAAAGATATCGGTAAAATAATGGCACTCCTTAAAGGGAAATATGCCGGAAAAATGGATTTCTCCAGAGCCAGCGCCGTAGCGCGGTCTGAACTTTCTTGATTTTCCACAGGCCTGACTTTAATCCACGGGAGTTTTTATGTCTCCTGTTGTTTTGAAACCCTTTATTGAAACTTTGGCGGAGTGATATAGTCTTATGGGGTTTACGCCTGACTTTCTGGATGAAATACGAAACCGTATCCCGGCAAGTGATATTGTTGGCCGCCGCGTTAAGCTTGTGCGAAAGGGCCGGGAAAGCACCGGTTTATGCCCTTTTCACAATGAAAAAACCCCCTCCTTCACGGTTAATGATGATAAGGGGTTTTACCATTGTTTTGGCTGCGCGGCGCACGGCGATATCATAAAATTTGTCATGGAAACCGAAGGGTTGAGTTTTCCGGAAACCGTTGAGAGACTGGCCGGACAGGCTGGACTTGCCATGCCGGAATACAGCCCCGAAGACAAGCAACGAACAGACCAGCGTAAATCCCTGTATGATGTTATGGAAATGGCGGCTAAATATTTTGAAACCCAGCTTGTCGCGCAGGCGGGGGCAGAGGGGTTGGGCTATTTTACCCGCCGGGGGCTTATCCGTGACACCCTGAAGAAATTCCGGCTGGGTTATTCGCCCGAGGGCCGCACAGCCCTTAAAGATAGTTTGATGAGCCGGGAGGGGATCACCGAAGATATGATGGTGGAGGCCGGGCTGTTGATCAGGCCTGAAGATGAGGCCGGAACAGCTTTGCCCAGTTATGATCGCTTTAGAGGACGGGTTATGTTCCCGATCACCGACAGGCAGGGCCGTGTGGTGGCCTTTGGCGGGCGGGCCTTAAGTGAAAATGCCAAGGCAAAATACCTGAATTCACCGGAAACGCCGTTGTTCCATAAAGGCCGTCTGTTGTATAATTTGTCGGGCGCGAGAAAGTCATCTTATGACAAAGGCCGGGTTCTGGTGGCGGAAGGCTATATGGATGTTATTGTCATGGCGCAGGCTGGCTTTACCAATGCTGTGGCCCCCCTCGGGACAGCCGTGACGGAGGAACAGATCGCCGAGCTATGGCGGCTTGCGCCGGAACCTCTCATGTGTTTTGACGGCGATAAGGCCGGTATTCGGGCCTCT
>JAJRQU010000117.1 GCA_024280095.1 Alphaproteobacteria bacterium
CGTCTTTAAGGTTATGGTTTTATAATCAACACTATTATGCAGGAAATTACAGAGTAATGCCACGCTTCACAACAGAAATAGTCGTTCGTTTCAATCATGTTGATCCTGCCGGCATTGTATATTACCCCCGATATTATGAAATGATCAATCAGGCAAGTGAAATCTGGTTTGAAGAAGCCTTGGCTTATCCCTATCCAAAAATGTTCGCCGAGGGCTGGGCCGTGCCGCTTGCTCATCTGGAGAGCAGCTTTAAAAACCCCAGCTACCTTAATGACAGGCTGACATTTGCTCTGGGGGTCACTAAAATTGGCCGCAGCCGCATTGACCTGTCCATTGTCACAACCTGCAAGGATGAAATCCGCTTCCTCACCCGCCAGAGCATTGTCTGGGTTAATCATAAAACCATCAAATCAGCAAAGATCCCGGATGACATACGCACAAGAATGGAAGGCTTCCTGCTTGATGAAGCTGAAGATATTTCCTTTTAGTCTCTTGTTTCTGAAATATTCAATTCCCTCTGGCGCAGAATAAATCTCTGAACCTTGCCGGTTTCGGTTTTGGGCAGATTATCAACGAATGCAATCGCACGCGGATATTTATAAGGCGCAATGGCCTGCTTGACGAATGCCTGCAATTCTTTGATCAGATCATCACCCGCCTCATAGCCGGCTGCCAACATGATGAAAGCTTTGACGATCTGGCCCCGTGCCGCATCCGGCGCGGCCACAACAGCGCATTCTGCCACAGCCGGATGATCCATCAGGGCTTCTTCGACTTCCGGCCCACCAATATTATAGCCCGATGAGACGATCATATCGTCATCCCGGGCCTGAAACCAGAAATATCCGTCCTCATCCATTTGATAGGCATCACCGGTCACATTCCAGCCGTCCCTGACATAAACCGACTGGCGATCATCATTCAGATATTTGCATCCCGTCGGGCCTTTTACCGCCAAGCGGCCAACCCTGCCCGCTGGCAGGGGGTTACAATCCTGATCCAGAATACAGGCCTGATAACCGGCAATGACTTTACCCGTGGCCCCCGGACGAATATCATCCCCCGCCGCCGATATGAAAATATGAATCATCTCCGTGGCCCCGATGCCATCAATTAGCCGCAGGCCCGTGGCGGCCTCCCAGGCGTTAAAGGTTGGCAGCGGCAAATGTTCCCCGGCAGATACGCAGGCCTTCAAACTGGATAAATCATGGTTTGCCGCATTGGCGAGCATGGCGCGGTAAGCGGTCGGCGCGGTGAAGCTCCATGTCGCACGGAAATACTCGATGGATTCCAGATAAACATCCGGCGTACCCACCTCCAGCAAAACCGTGGTCGCCCCCGCATAAAACGGAAAGGCCAACAAGGCGCCAAGCCCAAAGGTAAAAGCCAAAGGCGGGCTGCCGATGATCACATCATCTTCCCCAATGCCGAGCAGGCGATCCCCCACGCAATGACACATGGACATGATGTCCTGATGATAATGCATAGTGCCTTTGGGATGTCCCGTGGTGCCGCTGGTAAAGGCGATCAGGGCGATATCCTTGGCCGCCGTATCCACCGGCTCAAAATCCACGGGTTTGTCCTTCAAGAGAAGATCAAGCCCGGCATCTTTCCCATTGAAATAATGCAAATTCTTCAGAAACGGCGCTTTTGCCTTTTTCAGTTCCTCTGCCAGACGCGCATCACATAAACCAAGGGAGACTTCGGCTTTCGTAATCACGGGAATCAAATCCCGCGCCCGCAATAAAGGCATGGTGGCCACTGCAATGCCGCCGGCCTTTAAAACCGCAAACCAACAGGCAACCATCATGGGATTATTCGCGGATCGCAATAAAACCCGATTGCCCGTGATCAGGCCCATATCCTCAACCAGAACATGGGCAATCTGATTGGATTTTTCGAAAACTTCGCGGTAAGTCCAGCTTTCATGGGGGGTTCTGATCGCGATTTTATCACCGCGTCCCCCTGCTATATTCTTATCCAGCAATTGGCAAGCCGCATTCAGCCTGCCGGGATATTGCAGCTCAGGAGACTCAGAGATAAATTCAGGCAAATCATTTTCATCCGGCAGGTTATCCGCCGCAAATTGATCCACATAGGCCGTTAAGTCAGACATATATCACGCTTCCTCTTTGCTGATACTGCCGTTTTTTTGATCCGTCGCGTTTTGTCGTGATTTTACGACTTATTTTTCATATTGACCCGTCTTTATTTTTATATTGATAAGGGATTAAAGCTTGCCCTGCAATGATTATTTTCTGAACTTCCGATGCGCCTTCATAAATGCGCAAACTGCGGACTTCCCGGTATAGTCTTTCCACCACCTCACCAAAGACCACGCCCTGCCCGCCAAAAATCTGGATGGCATCATCAATGATTTTCTGCGCGGCTTCCGTGGCGTAAAGTTTCGCCATGGCGGCCTCGCGGGTGACGCGATCCGCTACGCAATCCTTGGCCCAGGCGGCCCGATAGATCAGCAAGGCGCTGGCATCAATATTCAGCGCCATA
>JAJRQU010000118.1 GCA_024280095.1 Alphaproteobacteria bacterium
CGGCTTTCCATCACGTCCGGCCCGGCCAATCTCCTGATAATAGGCCTCGGGAGACCCCGGCAGGTCGGTATGAAACACAAACCGAATATCCGGCTTATCAATCCCCATACCAAAAGCAATGGTTGCCACCATAATCAAATCCGGCTCTGTCATGAACCGGTTCAGATTTTCTTCTCTTTGATCACCGGGCATGCCGGCGTGGTAGGCTAGCGCATTATAGCCTTTCTTAACCAGCGCCTCTGCCGCTTCCTGCGTTTTCTTGCGGGAAAGACAATAGACAATGCCATTTTCTTTTTGTATTTCACCGCCATTCTGACGGCCCTGTAAAAACTGTAACAGCTGCTGTTTCCAGCCGTTTTTAATTTCCACATTCAAATTAATATTGGGTCGATCAAAGCCTGCAAGATAGATTTTCACATTTTGAGAGAAGATTTTTTCGCATATCTGCGCGCGGGTAGCCTGATCTGCCGTGGCCGTCAGGGCAATGATCGGAATGTCCGGAAATCTTTTATGCAGATGCGACAGCCCTTCGTATTCCGGGCGAAATGCTGCGCCCCACTGCGATATGCAATGGGCTTCATCAATGGCGAAATAATTAACCTTCAAGCCCGCAATGACGGCCAGCATCCTCTCCGTCAATAATTTCTCGGGAGACAGATATAGCAGTTTCAATGTGCCGTTTTTCATTCTGTGCCAGATATCCCGGTTATCTTCGAGGGAATTGCTCGAATTGATAGTCGCGGCCTCAACACCCAGTATTTTCAGGGCTTCAACCTGATTCTGCATAAGGGAAATCAACGGCGATACAACAATGGTAAGGCCCGGCTTCATTAAGGCGGGTATTTGAAAACAAAGAGACTTGCCCGCGCCTGTCGGCATGACGGTAAGGATGTTTTTCCCCGCCGCGAAATCTGCGATAATTTCGGACTGCTCCCCCCGAAATTTATCGTAACCAAAGATGTTCTTTAACAGCTCATTTGCAGAAAATTGATGCATCATGTCCCCTGAATTTATGCCAATAGACTATTATAGTATTTCAGCATCTTTCTATCATAAACACCGCTTACTTAAAAATTTATTCTCCCTAAAATTAAGCCAAAGACTTGCGCCTGAAATATAATTATTTTGTTGACTAAATCATTATCATCATTATCATCACTTTAATCATTTTTTAACTTGTCGGTTCGTATATTCAGATGAGTAACGGTGATTTATCAAAATAGTAAAAAGGTATTAAAAATGTTTGAGTTATTATACAGGTTACGCTTCTCGCACCGCATTATATCCATGGTGGTTATATCCCTGATCGGGTTAATCATGTTATCTGCTATCATGCTCTATCAGCTGACCAGTATAAGCGGGAAAATCAAAGATATCACGGATCAGGATATGCCGTTGACAGCCCTTATCTCGCAAATAACATTTCAACAGCTTGAACAGGCTGTTTTATTTGAAAGAGCGCTTTATCAATCAACTGAGATGAACGCTGATTCACAGGCCGCCGCATATTTTCGGGAAACGGTCACTAAATTTACCGAACTGTCACATATCGTGGATGAGGATATCAAAAAAGCAGAAGAAAAATTATCTGAATTCTCAAAAAACACCCATAGTGCACTGGCGAGAATAGAATTCTCTGCCCTGTTCAAAACATTTCAAAGAATAGAAGTCGAGCATAAAACATATGAAACTTCGGCGTTGGAGGTTTTAAACGCCATAGAAAAAAGTAACGCTAAACCAGACAGGGCGACTATTCACAAAATTGTGCTACTGGAAGATAATATTGATCAGCAATTAACAAAGGCGCTCACAAAAATCGAAAATTTCACCAATAATGCTATTATCTTTGTGGAAGATGCTGAAAATACCGCAATTGCCTTAATCTCAATTCTATCTTTGGTTATTTTAACCATTGTTGGTATCGCGGCATATTTTATAACGCTTTCAATCATTACGCCGGTCAATCATATGACAGACTCTATAAAAAGCCTTGAAAATAACGATTTGGACAAGGAAATTCAAAGCTATCCTGAGAATACGGAAATTGGTCAAATGGCCATCGGTTTATCCAGCCTGCAGAACAGCCTGATAGAAGGCGTCAAGATGCGTGAAAAAATTAAACATACCGAAATCGCACAACAAAAAGAAAAAGATGCCCGTCTCAAGCAAGAAGAAGAAGAGCGGGAAGCAACCCATTTGATAGAACAGGAAGAAAGCCGAAAAGCGGCGGAGACGACGTCAGCAATGAAAAATCTGGTGACGACATTCGAAGAAAAAATTGGTCAGGTACTCTCATTTGTATCCTCCGCATCCAATGAATTGGAAAGCACAGCCCAGAGCATGACGTCAACGGCATCGGATATTAACGCTCAATCAACAGAGGTGGAGAATGTGGCCGACGAAATGTCACATAATGTGCAGACCGTGGCCAGTGCCACCGAAGAGATGACAGCATCCATACAGGAAATATCCGCGCAAATGGAAAAATCCAATCAGGTCGCGCAGGATGCCCTGACTGTTGCACAAAATACCAGCCAAACAATGCAGGATCTGGAACAGGCCTCACAAAGTATTTCAGAAGTCGTCAGCCTGATCAATGATATTGCAGAGCAAACAAACCTGCTCGCCCTGAACGCCACCATAGAAGCCGCGCGGGCAGGCGAATCCGGAAAAGGATTTGCCGTTGTCGCCTCAGAAGTGAAATCATTGGCCAGCCAGACAAGCGATGCCACGCAAAATATCTATGAACAAATTCAAGCAGTTCAAAAAAGAACAGAGCAGGCATCAGCGTCCATCGCCAATATATGCACCGCTGTTGAGCAATCCGCAGAATATGCGTCATCTACGGCCATTGCCGTCCAGCAACAGCAGGCCGCAACCACTGAAATTTCCAATAGTATTCAAGCCGTATCAAAAAGTGCCCAGAATGTAAGCGACATTATCCATAAAGTCTCTGAAGGCTCCGGTCATACGCTGGAGGCATCATCCAATGTACTGGAAACCGCGAAAAATATGACCGAAAATTCATTCGTGCTCAAAGACTCTGTTGATAAATTCCTCAGCGACATGACGGCCATAAGTAAAGGCTAAGCCCTTATGTAAGAAAAAAAGAATTTTCCCCCTGGCGACTACGGTTTGCGGGGGTTTGCGGGGCGGCCTTTTCTTTGATTTCTACCACTATTGCCGCCGCCCGCATTGCCGCCGCCAGATTTAGGTTGATTTATCCGGCGGTTGGCTTTGTGCTTACCCGCGTTATTACGCCGGCTGGGCTGGGCCCTGCGCGGATTAATCCTTGTGTCATCATCATCCCCGGCGTGCATGCCGATACCCTCAAAATGGAAGGGATGTTCAACCATCAGCGGAACTTTTTGACGGATAATCTTTTCAATATCGCGCAGGTAATCCCGTTCTTCATGATCACAGAATGATAAAGATATTCCCGTTGCCCCGGCGCGCGCCGTACGGCCAATACGATGTACGTAGCTTTCCGGCTCATTAGGTAAATCAAAATTTATAACATGGGTAACCCCGTCAACATCAATGCCGCGCGCCGCCACATCCGTGGCCACGAGAACCCGAATTTGGCCAGAGCGAAATTCCTTAAGGGCCTTTTGACGCGCATTCTGCGATTTATTACCGTGAATGGCGCTAGAGCTAATACCCTTTTTTGCAAGATGCAGCGCGACCCGGTTCGCCCCGTGTTTTGTCCGGGTAAATACCAGCACCCGTTTGATGCTGGCATCTTTAAGCATATGAACCAGCAAATCACGTTTTCGGCTTTTAGGCACCATGAGAACATGCTGTTCAACTTTTTCCGCCGTTGTCGCCTCCGGGTTGACTTCAACGCGAACAGGGTTATAAAGAATGCTGTTCGCCAGTTTTTCTACTGTCTTCGGCATGGTCGCAGAAAACATGACTGTTTGACGTTTCTTCGGCAGATAAGCGATAATTTTTTTGATATCGCGAATAAAACCCATATCGAGCATACGATCCGCTTCATCAAGAACCAGAAATTCGACCTGCGACAAATCAATGTGACGTTGATTGGTCAAATCAAGCAGACGTCCCGGTGTCGCAATTAATATATCAACCCCCGCAAGCATGGATTTAATTTGCGGTTTGGACGACGCGCCGCCGTAAACCAGCGCAATACGCAGATGAAGATATTTTGCGTAGGCCCGAATATTTTCGGCAATCTGCACCGCAAGTTCCCGGGTGGGGGCAAGGATCAAGGAACGGGCAACTTTTGGATTACGCCGGCCTTCGCCTTTCAGCAACATTTGAATGATCGGCAGGGAGAAGGCCGCCGTTTTACCGGTTCCTGTCTGGGCAATAGCGATCAGGTCCTTCCCTTCCAACACATTTGGGATAGCCTGCCGCTGGATCGGCGTCATTTCTGTATAGCCTCCCTCTTCCACAGCACGAAGGATGGCATCACGCAGGCCGAGATCCGCAAATTTACTCATTTAGTTTTTCCAGTTATATGCGGCCCGTGATATAGGACAAGAAATATACGGCCCTTGTTTAAAGCCGTTACCTATCATCCAACAATAAAATAGTCAATCAACTAAGCCCATAGGCCGCAGAACAATAAAAAGCAAAAAATAATCTTTTTCATAATATACGCCTATACTTGCCTTTCTTTTATATGGGTATACGCTAATATAGCGTGATTGCCGCAGAGTGCTTGCCCTATGGTTAATGCGATCTATTTGGATTTTTCTATACCAAGAATTAAAAACTGCCCCTATAAGGGCCAAAATGACATTTTCTTATGTCAAAGATATTATGTAAAAATAGTGAGTAGAAGTATATATGAATATCGCCACACGTATTTTACTGATCTTTTCTATTGTTTTCGGCTTACTTACTGCAATCGTAATTTCCATGAGTTTTTTGGTGGATAGTCGGCAGAAAACAGCCGATGCAGAACGGCAACTTCACAGCTTTTATAAACGCGCCAACCAACTGCGTCAAAGCTCCGATGACCTGACCAGAATGGCCCGTACATATGTGATGACGGGGGATAAGACCTATCAGGAATATTATTTTCAAATTCTGGGCATTCGTGATGGCAAACTTCCCCGCCCCCGCCATTATGAAGGATCATATTGGGATTTCATTACCGCAAAAGAAAAAAGCGAAGAGAAGTATGATCCGCCAATGTCCCTGCTTGATCAAATGAGACAAGCCGGCATTACCGAGCAAGAGTTGGCCATACTCCTGCAATCAAAAGAACAATCCGACGCGTTATCTAAAATGGAACAGCGTGCTTTTGGTGCGATGACCGGTCTTTTCCCTGACACGGATGGCAAGCTTACCATTCATAAGGCCCCAGACCCGGATTATGCCCGAAAGCTCCTCCACAGCGATCAATATCATCGCAATAAAGCCAAAGTTATGCATCCCATAGCAAGCTTTAATAACCTTATTCAAGAACGGGTCTTTAAGGAAGTAGAAGAAAATAGAAAGGCAGAAAGACTATTTTGGACGCTTACTGCCCTGTTAATAGCCATCACCATTTTATTCGCGGGCATAACATTTTTATTTTTTAAATACCGCGTCCTTAAACCAATCGCGTCATTATCAAATGTCGCCCACAGGATTTTATCCGGCGATTTGAGCAGCCGGGCGGTCACCAAATATCAAGACGAAATCGGCGTGCTTAACAATGCCTTTAACGCCATGATAGACGCGAGGCTCAAAGCTGAATTAAAATTGGAAATTAGCGAGAAAAGCCTCAAAGCGACGTTAAATGCCATTGGTGATGCCATGATTTCAACCGACATTCATGGCCATATCACCCGCATGAACCCAGTCGCGGAGAAAATGACGGGCTGGAAATTGTCCGAAGCACTGAACAAGCCCTTGAGCGAAGTCTGTAATATCATCAATACTAAAACCAGAAAACCCGCTGAAAACCCCGTAAAAAAAGCAATCGATGCCAGGCAAACTTGCGCTTTGGCCAAAGACACAACACTCATCTCCAAAGATGGAACCGAATATCAAATTGCCGATTCCGCAGCCCCCATATGGAACGAGGCCGGCGATATTACGGGTGTGGTTCTGGTTTTCCAGGATGTGACCGATGAATATGCTGTCCGGGAAAGATTACGTAAAAGTGAGGAAAAATTTAAAAGACTTTTCGAGAATTCCGAAGTTTCCATCTGCAATGAAGACCTGTCAGAAATTAAAATAGAACTGGAGAGACTTCGCGATGAAGGGGTAACAGATATTCGTCAATATCTGAAAGAAAACTCACAACTGTTATGGGAACTCGTTAACAAGGTGAAGATCATCCAAGTCAACGAAGCCACATTAAAACTGTTTGGGGCAACATCCGATAGTAGCTTCATTCGTCAATTTGATCGAACTTTCGGACCAAATGCCATAGATGTCTTCACCGATGGGCTTTGTGCCATTTGGGACAAAAAGACTATGTATCGCGCCATATCTGAATTTTGCACGCTGGACGGCACACTCATTAAGGCGATTATTTCCTATCCAATTCCAGATAATCTGGAAGCTTTTAAAAGCATTCCCCTTAGCATAATCGACATCACGGAACTCAAAAAAACGGAAAAAGCTCTCATAAAAAGCGAAGAGCGTTTTCGCAGTCTTTTTGAAAATGCGGTCGTGTCTATCTGGAACGAAGATTTATCAGAAATATACCAAACAATGGAAAAACTTCGGCGCGAAGGCGTTCACGACCTGCGTCAATATCTGCATGACAACGAACAAGCCGCCTGGGATATGGCGGCTATGGTCAAGGTCAAACAGGTGAATAACGCCACTTTGAAACTTTTTAAGGCGAAGAGCAGCGAAGAATTCATTCTTCAAATTGACAAAACTTTCGGCCCTTCTGCCATCAATGTATTTATCGACGAATTATGCGCCATTTGGGACAAAAAGAAGATATTCCATTCCGAGGCAAATTTTCGAACTCTTGATGGCAAACCTATCAAGGCAATAATTTCATTTAAAATTCCAGAAACCCCGGACGGGTTCAAAAGCATTCCTGTAAGTATCATTGATATAACCGATCTTAAAAGAACAGAAATGGCGCTGAAAGAAAGCGAGAAACGGCTATTTTTGCATCTGGAAAATACCCCGCTTGCCGTCATCGCATGGGACACAGACTATAGATGCACGCAATGGAACCCCGCCGCTGAGAAATTATATGGCTACAGGCAGGAAGAGGCCTTGGGTAAAACGGCGGAAGAGCTGCTTCTCCATAATTCATTACCCGAAGAAATGGACGATGTCTTCGCGTCCTTGATTAATCAAAAGGGCAGCGAACATCGCATTAGCGAGAGCTTCACAAAAGATGGCCGAGCGATTATATGCGAATGGTTTTACACCCCCTTAATTGATAAAGACGGCATATCCATTGGTATGGCATCCATGGGACAGGATATTACCGAAATACAAAAGGCGGCGGCTGAACTGCGAAAACTCTCCATCGCCGTCGAACAGAGCCCGACGAGCATTGTCATCACAGATGCAAAAGGCTTCATCGAATATGTTAATCCTAAATTTGAAGATATAACCGGCTATTCTGCACAAGATGTTATCGGTCAGCATTACAGGAGCTATAGGGCGAAATATGCAACCGAGGGCGAATATGAAAAGTTATTAAGCACCATCAGATCCGGCAAACAATGGCGCGGCGAACTCCAGAGTAGCCGCAAGGATGGCAGCCTCTATTGGAATTACACCTCAATATCACCCATTACGGATATTCATAATAACATCACCCATTTTTTAGTGGTCAAGGAAGATATTACGGAACGCCGACGACTTGAAGATCATTTCCGCAGGTCACAGAAAATGGAAGCCATCGGTGAATTGGCCGGCGGCATTGCCCATGACTTCAACAATTTACTTGGCATTATTATCGGAAATCTTGATCTTATGAAACGGAATGTTCCCGATGATAATAAACTATTGCGTCAGCTTGAGAAAGCTCAGAACGCGGCGCTTCGGGGGTCTTCTCTGACCCGCAGGCTATTAAATTTTTCACAGCAATCTCCCGAGGCCAGCAGCCCGGTAAATATTAACAAAATAATCCGCAGTCTGGAGGATTTGGTCAGCAAATCCCTGACCAGAAAAATCAAACTAGACGTGTCTTTGGCTGAAGACCTATGGATGACAGAGCTTAATGCAGGTGATTTCGAGGATATGCTGGTCAATCTTTCGCTCAATGCCCGCGATGCCATGCCGGACGGAGGAATACTCAATATTGAAACGCGCAACACGGCGGCCAGTGATATACAGGGTTTAAGTGCCGGCGAATATGTTGAAATTATCATAAGTGATACAGGAGCCGGTATGTCAAAAGATACCTCAACCAAAATTTTTGACCCATTTTTCACAACAAAGGCAAGCGACAAAGGAACGGGGCTTGGGCTTACTATGGTTTATAGTTTCATTCAGCGGTCGAAAGGACATATTACAGTCTATTCAAAAGAAAACATCGGCACAACTTTCAGGATATTCCTGCCGCGATCCCTAAATATGGCAGAGCGCATGAAACATCCCATAGAAATAGATGAGGCCTTACCGCGCGGGAATGAAACCATTTTGATCGTGGATGATGAAGAAGAGCTCACTCTAATCGCGCAATCCATACTCGATAAATTGGGCTATACTACTATTTGCGCCTACAGCGCTGATGAGGCCCTTCAAATTCTAGGCCATAACACCGGGATTGACCTTTTGTTCTCGGATGTCATAATGGCGGGATCGCTAAATGGTTTCGGATTGGCCAGAGCGGCAACCAAAAAAAGACCTGACCTGAAGATACTGTTAACCTCTGGTTATACGGGCAATATACAAGGCTCTGACAATGACGAAAAATGGGGAAAAACGTTAATTACGAAACCTTACCGGGACATTGATCTTGCAAAATATATTCGTAGCATACTGGATGAAAAGGAGTAAGTTATGGATAACTTAAGCCTGCTGGTTATTGATGACGAAATTGACTTTACAGATTTCGTTAGTGAAATTGCCCGGGAAATGAATTTTACGGTTCTGTCAACGACCAATCCTTTAGAATTTGAAAAACTCTACACGCCCCATATTAATATTATCGTTCTTGACTTGTTCATGCCTGACATTGATGGCATCGAATTACTACGTAGTCTCTATGAAAGAAAGAGCAACGCTTCCATCCTGTTCATGAGCGGAAAAGACAATAACGTTCTGCACGCCGCTCAGAAATTAGCCGTTGAACAGGGTTTAACTGTCCTCGGCATTCTTCAAAAACCCTTCCGAGCCAAAGATTTGCAAAATATTCTCTCAAAATATGTCCCAAAAACGCCTGATCAAAATTTTGAGTTAATTGTTTTCCCGCCTGCAGGCGAATTACAACAAGCCATAGACCGCAAAGATTTTTTCCTGGTCTATCAACCACAAATAAATATCTTGACCCGGAAAATCATGGGTCTTGAGGCTCTCATAAGATGGAAGCACCCAACCAAGGGCCCGGTACCCGCCAGCTATTTCATCCCCCTCGCCGAAGAAACCGGATTAATCTCCGACCTTACGACCCATGCCATAAACACGGCATTCAAACAAATGGCCCTATGGAATGAAAATGGTTTGAACCTGCAAATGTCCATTAACGTCTCGCCAAAAGTTCTCGATGATCTGGACTTTCCCGGAAAACTGGTCAAACTCACCAAGACTTTAAAACTGGATATTACCAAAATTACGATAGAAGTGACCGAATCAT
This sequence comes from Alphaproteobacteria bacterium, assembly GCA_024280095.1. Lineage (GTDB taxonomy): Bacteria > Pseudomonadota > Alphaproteobacteria > Sphingomonadales > Emcibacteraceae > Paremcibacter. Next base: position 9,740 of record JAJRQU010000118.1, read on the forward strand.
CTCTCATGTCAGATGTCGCGCGTTATATGGATATTCTTGCGCGCCTCAGAATGAAGGGCTTTAGACTCGCCATAGATGATTTTGGAACAGGCTATTCAACGCTGCAGCAACTCGTCCGCGCGCCATTTTCAGAACTCAAGATTGATCAGAGCTTTGTAAAAAGAATGGATATAGATAAGGAATGCCGCTCAATTGTGGAAATTTCGATTCTTCTTGCCCATAAGCTTGGCATGCATGTGATCGCCGAAGGTATCGAAAATGAAGATATTTACCATATTCTACAAGAGCTTAATTGTGATGAGGGTCAGGGATTTTTAATTGCAAAACCTATGGCCGCAAATGAATTAAAACCGTGGATAGAAAAATACAGCTTCCCATAAAGCAAGATTCTTTACAAAAACATCCCATGAAAATCTGCTGAGAAACCAACCTTGCAATCCGATTTCAACAACAGTTTCAAAATATTAGATTGATTTTCTCATAATTCTAACATACAAATATACATTGAGTTACGTTGATACGCCTTTCTTGAGGATATAAAATATAATCTTAAGCAGAGCCTCATTGAGGTGTTTAGTCCGTTAAACTGGTTCCTAATATCTGTTTCTAGAGCTTCAATAGCGGACTTATACGAACTCTCGAAATCCGAATAAAATTGGACAATATATACACTTAATACATACACTAAAGACACTAAGGAAGCTTAAAAATGGCAACTGGCACAGTTAAATGGTTTAACACAAATAAGGGATATGGTTTCATCGCACCTGATGATGGCGGAAAAGACGTATTCGTACATATTACAGAACTGGAAAAATCCGGCATTCGTCAGCTCGACGATGGCCAAAAAATCAGCTATGACGTCGCTGAAAACAGAGGCAAAGAAGCCGCAGCCGGCATTCAGCTGATTGACTAAAGACTAAGGTCTTTAACACTTCTATTGCGTCTTAATTTACCCAAGAGGTATTTATAATTCGGCTCGCCGCAGGTTATATTGCGGCGGGTTGCGTCCTGTTCTATTCCCCCTTTCTCCTTTGTCCCCCTGGTCTTGAGCCCTCATATTGAAATATTATCAAAAGAAAAAACGGTCATTACACGCGGCTTAATCGTTTCTTCATATATCCTGCATACCCTAAATTAGTACCCCCTTATGATAACCATGCAAGGAAGAAGAATGACAACATTATATGACGATATTGGCGGGAAACCCGCCGTGAATGCCGCCGTTGATATTTTTTATAGTAAAATATCCAACACAGAATCACTGAACCCATTCTTCGGAAATATGGACTATCCGCAACAAAGAGGGAAGATGAAAAAATTCCTTACTTTATTAATGTCGGGACAAGCTGAGAACTCATCTGAATATATGCGAAGCTCCCATTCTCATCTTTCGGAAAAGGGTTTAAATGACGGACATTTTGACACTGTGGGCGGCCTCTTAAAAGAGACATTGGAAGAATTAAGCGTACCGACAAATTTCATAGATCAAATTCTTGGTGCCGTTGAAAGCCTTCGTGACCCGGTTCTTAATCGATAGTTTTTAAAAAACTTACAGGGGGGTGGTATATTCTTCGATACTTGCCAGAAAATTTTTGCTGTGATCAAGTTTGAAGTTTTTATCTTCAATCTTTGCCGCCCCAATGCGATCCAGCCGAAAACAACGCATATCACCGCGCCTATTACCCCGGCCCCCACCATCTGGAAATCTTCATCAACGGCATTTCATATGCCTATCAAACTTTTGAATTGACCATGGACTGATTTCATTAGTTTTAACTATGGAATCTTTGACCTTTAAAAATGATAATGCAAATGAGAACGATTATCATTTACATTATCATTTATTTCTTTTATAACTTTTTCAAGCTACTCACCTGCCCATATTCAGATCGCCAGAACAACGGGGGAACTGTCATCAAGGTGAATTTTTTTGTATTTTTGAAAGTCAATTTGAGAGAATTAAAATGAATAAAAGAAATTATTTGTATCATAGCGTTTTTACCATAACGGCATTGGGCATGGGCATTCCTGTCGTTACGGCGGATGACAAACCAACTGTTGATACGAATGACAGAATATTGGAAAATGTGATGGTCATTGGCCGTCCGGAAAATATTGAGACAATGACAGGTTCGGCTCAATTCATCGATAAAGAGGAAATTCGCCAGCAAAGCTACGACGATGTGAACCGCATATTACGGAAAGTCGCAGGGGTTTACGTGCGAGAAGAGGATGGCTTTGGACTATTCCCCAATATCAGCATGAGGGGCGTCGATACCTCCCGCAGCGCCAAGGTTACCATTATGGAAGATGGTGTTCTCATGGCCCCCGCGCCTTATTCTTCGCCGTCCGCCTATTATTCCCCCACCATGGGCCGCATGAGCGGCCTTGAAATATTAAAGGGGTCAAGCCAGATAAAATATGGGCCGCATATTACCGGCGGCGTCATCAACTATTTATCAACGCCGGTTCCCTTGGAGGAAACCTATTATCTTAAGTCATTGATCGGCAGTTTTGGCGAGCGGCGCACCCACGCCTATGCGGGTAACAGCTTTGATACCGACCTTGGCACCTTTGGCGTTCTGGTCGAGGTTTATGACCGGAAAAGTGACGGCTTTAAGGAAATTGATGAAACGCCGGATTTTCGGGATGGCAAAAACACGGGCTTTACCAAATTCGAGCCGATGATTAAACTGTCATGGGAGCCCAATACCGGCCTGTATCAACGTCTGGAATTCAAATATGGCCGAACCGACCTTGATGCGAATGAAACCTACCTTGGTTTAAGCGAGGCTGATTTCGAGGCAACCCCCCTGCGGCGTTATGCGGCGACCCGTTTTGACAATGTTAACACGGAACAAAACCGCAGCCATTTGCGTTACACAATTAGCCCCACAGATAATCTGGATATAACGACCACAGCATATATCAGCAATTTCAAACGCAACTGGTACAGGTTGAGCAGCCTTGGCGATGTCAACGGCAATAATATCGGTCTTTCAGCAGCGCTGGCCAATGCCCAGAACGGGCAAGGTCTGGACTGCCTGAGAGGCGATGCGTCCTGCCGGTTACGCGTCAGAGCCAACAACCGGGAATATAATGCCAAGGGTATCGAAACCATAACCCAATACCGTTTTGGCTCACAGAAAATACAACATGAAATCACGGCCGGCATTCGGCTTCACCGGGATCAGGTCCGCCGCTTTCAATGGCAAGACAGTTACATTCAAGAGGACAATGGCACCATTTCCCGTTTTATAGCCGGCGTACCGGGTGATGCCGGTGACCGCCTGCAAACAACCGATGCAATAGCCGTATTCTTGCAGGACACTATTACTGCCGGATCCTGGACCTTCATTCCCGGCATCCGTTTTGAACGGCTTGATCAGAGATACGAAAGCCCGAAAGATATTCTTCGCGGCACCATTAAAAACAATCTTGTGGCAGGCGGCCTTGGGGTTTCCTATAAATTCAATGACAGCGTGACGGCCTTTGGCGGTATTCACCGGGGCTTTTCACCGCCCAGCCCAAAGGGCGCGGTCAGCGGACTGCAAGAAGAAATAAGCACATCTGTTGAGGCAGGGATGCGCTATGCCAGCCCGGACAAGGCGCTGACCTCGGAAATGGCGCTATTCTACAGTGACTTTAATGACCTGATCGTCATTGATAATATTGGCGGCGCAGGCGCGGGCGATGATGAGAATTTTGGCGAGGCACGGGCCTACGGCCTCGAGCTTGCCATCCAGTATGACCCCGGCGTCGCTGGCGACTGGGCATTACGCAATCCGTGGTATATCAACCTGACTTATACCAATGCAGTGCAGCAGAATGACGCCGTCTCTCTGGATGCCGATTCCATATTCAGTTTTGGCAGAAAGGGCAATAAAATACCCTATATTCCAGAACTGCAATTCAGTTTCGGGACGGGCCTTGAATCAGAAAACTGGGGGGCCTTCATCTCCGCAAACTATGTGGGGGAAAGCTTCAGCAGTGCCAATAACGTGACCACGCAGGTTAACGGCAACGGCGACCCTGATATTCGCTTTGGTATAATTGAAAGCTATTTTATGACAGATTTCTCCGCCTATTATCGCCTGAGTGAGGCCGTAAAATTAATTGGCGGCGTGCAAAATTTGCTCGATAAGAAATTTTTCGTATCCCGCCAACCCCACGGCCCACGCCCCAGCATGCCAAGGTTCATTTACGCCGGCATCGAAATATCATTGTAAGGGTGGTTTATGGACGGCAAGCCACACCGCCTGCCGTCCTCATTATGCTAGAGCGATGTTGCGTATCACTCTTGTCATTTTTCGCCATTCCTGCGCAGGCAGGAATCCATGCCGCTAATAAAAAACTGGATTCCATCCTTCGATGGAATGACGGAACTTTATTTTCGCATAGCCCCCAATCACGTCGAACTATTAACCCTCGGCGACTTCCCACGTATAGGTAAGATTCGCGGCTTTGGCGAGGGTGAGGGAGGCGGAGCAATATTTGTCCATGGACAGCTTTACCGCCCGTTCCACCACGCCGTCTTTAAAATTTGACCCCGCAACCAGAAAATGCATATGAATATCCGTATAGACATGGGGCATTTCATCGGCGCGCTTGCCGGATACCTGCACGGTGCAATCGGTAATGTCACAGCGGCCTTTTTTTAAGATCATCACAATATCAATGCTCGCGCAGCCCCCTGCCCCCATGAGTAATAAATCCATGGGACTATGGCCAAGGCCGAGGCCGCCATTATCCGCGCCCGCATCCATGGTCAGGGTATTGCCCGACGGGGCCTCCCCGATGAAAGTCATTTTGCCCGCCCATTTAACAGTGATATTCTTTTCCATATCTTATTTTTCCTTCAACTTGGCTTGTGCCGCTGCCAAGCGGGCAATGGGCACGCGGTAAGGCGAGCAAGAGACATAATCAAGGCCAAGGCCGTGGCAGAATTCAACAGAGGCCGGATCGCCGCCATGTTCGCCGCAAATACCCAGTTTAATATCAGGGCGCGTTTCCCGTCCGCGCATCACGGCCATCTTAATCAATTCCCCGACGCCGTCCTGATCAATGGTCACAAAGGGATCCTGTTCAAATATGCCCGCATGGATATAATCATCCAG
>JAJRQU010000119.1 GCA_024280095.1 Alphaproteobacteria bacterium
CGGACTTTTACATTATAATCAATTACCCGTTTAACCGGGACCAGAATTTTCATTGGGGTCGTTCTCCCATCGGTTAGCAATGATATTTCTTTACTATAAGAAATATGGTGATTTTATAGGGCCTAAGTCTTGTTGCGGCGCAATATAATGACAGTTACCTCATGCAATGGCCACTGTCAATTGATTCAAAGACGCATGATACATAAGCCTGAGAAAAAATAAATGCCTGTTTGGCATTTTATGTTTAAAAAAACAGTGATTCGATGAAAGTTATCACCTCTTCTTGAGATTTCCATGGAGGTTTTGGAGGATAACAAACTTGAAATCCTGTGAATTATACTTTTTTTGAGTGATTTTACGGGAATCTTATCCTCAAATACACATCAGAGCGGAATGGGGTTGCGTTCGCCCCGTAGGTAACGGTATGTTGTGAAATATTATTCTATTAATTATTATAAAAGTAGAACAAAATGAACTTTAATAAGATAGATTTAGCACTACTTGACTTGCTTCAGAAGGATATTAGTATGCCAATCGATGAATTGGCTCGGCGTGTGGGGTTAACGAAAACCCCTTGCTGGCGGCGTATTCAGAAATTGGAAAAAAGCGGTGTGATCAAGGGGCGAGTTGCCCTGTTGGACGGGGCGCTTTTGGGCCGTAAGGTATCGGTATTTGTGCAGGTTAAAACCAGTCAACATAACAAGATATGGCTGGAAAACTTCTCAAAGCTGGTGTCTGACTTTCCAGAGGTGGCTGGCTTTTACCGGATGTCCGGTGAATATGATTATTTGCTGCGGGTGATTGTTGGCGATATTGCCGCCTATGATGATTTTTATAAACGGTTTATTGAGGCAACAAGCCTGACCGATGTCACCTCCAATTTTGCTATGGAAGAGATCAAAAATTCCACGGAAATATATCTGGGGAACCATTCTTGATCCTTTTGTAAACGCGGCAGACGCCTTCTGTAAATAAAAGGAAATCAGGGTGTCTCAGGCGAATCTCGAACAAGGTCATAATCAAAAATTGATTGAAGAAATCCGGCGATCTGTCATCGGAGAGGAGGATCTTTTTCCAACGCCTTTCGGGCTGAAGCCATTGATATATTCCGATTATACCGCTTCGGGCCGATCTTTGACCTTCATCGAAGATTATATCAGGGATAATGTTCTGCCGTTTTATGCCAATACCCATTCAGAGGCCTCGGCCACGGGCCGTCAGACCACAGCCTTTCGGGAGCAGGCCCGAAATTTGATCGCGAAATCCTTAAATGCCAGCGCGGATCATGCCGTGATCTTTTGCGGTTCCGGGGCCACATCAGCCATTCAGAAACTGGTGGATATTCTTAATATTCGTATTCCGGCAAACCTTGATGACATCCATGGATTTTCGGCGCAAATTATGGCTTTTGATCGCCCCGTGATATTCGTTGGGCCCTATGAACATCATTCTAATGAGCTGGCCTGGCGGGAAACTATCGCTGATGTGGTCTCTATTCCGCTCAATGAGGGCGGCGCTATTGATCAAGATATTTTGCGGGAAAAATTGATTGAATATGCGGATCGACCGTTAAAAATTGCCAGTTTCTCTGCGGCTTCGAATGTGACAGGGTTGCTCACCGATGTGGCGTCCATTACGCGGCTGCTTCATAAAAATAATGCGCTGGCTTTTTGGGATTATGCGGCGGCGGGGCCATATGTTGCTATTGATGTGACCGGCATTCAGGATGAAATGGGAGATACATCTCTTGATGCGCTTTATATTTCCCCTCATAAATTTATTGGCGGGCCGGGAACGCCCGGCGTTTTGGTGATCAAGCGGGGATTACTAACCAACAGGGTGCCGTCCTTGCCGGGGGGCGGCACGGTGTCCTATGTATCCCCCGAAGGCCATAAATATCATTCCGATGCCGAAACAAGGGAAGAGGGCGGCACACCTGCCATCGTGGAATCTATCCGGGCGGGCATGGTTTTTCAGCTAAAAGATGCGGTCGGCGCTGAAACCATCGAACGGCGGGAAGAGGGTATGATCCGGCAAGCCATTGGCCGCTGGTCAAAAAAACCCGCGATACAAATTCTGGGTGATCTGGATGCCCCCAGAACAGCGATTTTGTCTTTTCTGATTTTATGGCAGGGCAAGCCGCTGCATTTTGGGTTCATTGATGCTGTGATCAGTGATCTGTTTGGCGTTCAGGTTCGCGGGGGCTGTTCTTGCGCGGGGCCATATGGTCATGAATTGCTGAATATTGACAGGGATCACAGCCGCGCTATCGCCCGCGCGGTCGACAGCGGATATTCGGTGTTAAAGCCCGGCTGGGTACGGCTGAATTTTAATTATTTCATCGGCGAAGAAACATTTAATTATGTCCTTCGGGCGGTGGAATTGATCGCCGAGCATGGCTGGAGATTGCTGGGTAAATATAAATATGATTCTGTGCGCGGCATTTGGGCTTACGGCGAAGGACAAATGCTTCCTTGCAAAGATTTAAACCAGATTTCCTATGATCAGGGCAGATTCATACCCCCAGAAAAAGAGGGCCATGGCCAAAGACAGCCTTTGGATTTCTATCTTGATCAGGCCGAGAAAATTCTGATGGCCGCCGACATTGATCTCGTCCAGACTTGCCCGCCATTGCCGGCAGAATATGAAGAATTACGCTGGTTCAGCCTTCCTGTGGACTTGAAAGGGTCATAAAATTTGACTTATTTCTGTTCTTCAATCCATTCATTGACGATTTCCTCCAATATGGCGATGGGCAGGGCGCCGTTGCCAAGAACGGTGTCATGGAAATCGCGAATATCAAATTTTTCGCCCAGATCACTTTCGGCTTTATGGCGCAAGGCCGTAATGCGCAGTTCACCAATTTTATAGGCCAAAGCCTGCCCCGGCCATGTGATATAGCGGTCAATCTCCGTCTTGATATTATGAACGCTGAGCGAGGTATTATCGACCATGAAATCAATGGCTTTCTGGCGTGACCAGCCTTTGGCATGCATGCCCGTATCCACCACAAGCCGGCAAGCGCGCCACATCTCATAGGTCAGGCGGCCAAAATCACTGTAGGGGTCCTGATAAAAGCCAACCTCCAACCCAAGCCGCTCTGAATAGAGTGCCCATCCTTCGACAAAAGCTGTGAAGCCAGAAAATTTTCGAAATATAGGAATGTCCAGTTCTTTTTGAATGGCGATTTGCAGATGATGCCCCGGAACCGCTTCGTGATAGCTCAGGGCTTCCTGAACATAAAGCGGGCGGCTTTTCAGCAGGGATGTATTGACGAAATAATTGCCCGCTGTCCTGCCATCTCCGCTGGACGGCATGTAATAGGCAATCGTGGTTTTTTCGGCAATATCCGCTGGAATTTCTTTAATGCCGTAAGGGTTGCGCGGCAGGAAACCAAATAATTTCGGCAATTGACCATCCATCATTTTTGAGATTAAAGCGGCCTTTTCCAGAAGATCCTGCTTGTCATCGGTATAAAAACGCGGGTCGGTGCGCAGGAAGGTGATGAATTCTTTAAAACTGTCATTAAATTCAACTTTTTCAATGATTTTGGCCATTTCAACCCGCAACCTCTTAACTTCGCTCAGGCCCAGTTTATGAATTTCATCTGTGGTCATTTCGGTGGTGGTAAAATGACGGATCAAATGGTTATAGTAATTTTCACCGCCTTCAAGGCTTGTTACGCCAATGGTTTTACGGCAATTCGGGCTATATTCTTCTTGGTAGAATTTATAAAATTCTTTATAGGCCGGAATGATTTTCTCTGTGATTAAAGAGGTGCCGCGACGGGTAAATTCCTGTCTTTTTTCGCTAGAAATTTTTTCAGGGAATTTTGTGAAGGGCGCATAAAAGGCGCTTGCTGTGACATCATCGGTGATATGGCTTGAAATAGACGTCTCATAACCTGCCATAGAGGGGCAATATTGCGTATAGCCCTGCTTTACCGCCTCTGCGAGAATAGAGATATTTTCGGCATTATAACGGGGATAGTCGGCCAATTGTCCCAAGTAATTTTCATAATCAGCATTCTCCAGAAAGGGCATGTTTCCGGGGCTTTGGGCGAATGACATATGCCAGCCATCGCGATTGGTAATGGCAAATAAATAACCTTTATGGGTATAGCTTTCCCGTTCCATCACGCGCTGACGCTTGAATATTTTATAATTCAGCAGGGCATCTTTATCTAATTTTTTAACATTAATTTGTGCAAGCCTTGCAAGTATCTCTGCGTTATAGGCCTTGTGCCTTGCATGGGCCTCTGGGCTATTATCAGCAAGTTTTCCGTCAAAGGCGCGCAGGCCAAGGCGCGAAGCAAAGGCGGGTTTTTCCTGTAAAGTATTTTGCCAGTGATCATCAAGGATTTTCTGGAAATCTTCTGCGGCAACATTTGCATATGCCGCGCCGGATAAGGTAAGAGTCAGGGCGGCGGCCAATATGATTTTTTTCATGATGATATCCCATTTGATTATTTTTTTAACAGATTACATTCTTCAAAGATGCGCAACAAGTCTTTAAATTAAAAATGGTTGAACAAAAAAACTTTACTCATGAGTAACATAAAGGCATACTGCGCCGCACAAGATATTTTTTGAGATGATGGATATTTCTATGACGGACGGAAAACGTAAAAGCATCACGGATTGGCAGCAACTGGTTATAAAGGAGCTTCGCGGCAAGAAGCTGGATGACCTGACCTGGAAAACGCCGGAAGGCATTGGTGTTAAGCCGCTTTATACCGCAGAAGATACGGCAGAGATTCCGCATATTGATAATCTGCCGGGCTTTTTCCCTTTTACGCGCGGCGTGCGCGGCAGCATGTATGCCGGACGGCCCTGGACGATCCGCCAATATGCCGGGTTTTCCACAGCCGAAGACTCCAATGCCTTTTACCGGCGCAATCTGGCGGCGGGACAAAAAGGTTTAAGCGTGGCCTTCGATCTTGCCACCCATCGGGGCTATGACAGTGATCATCCACGCGTTGTGGGGGATGTGGGCAAGGCGGGCGTGGCGATAGACAGTATTGAGGATATGAAAATTCTGTTCGATCAAATTCCGCTTGATCAAATGTCCGTTTCCATGACCATGAATGGCGCGGTTATCCCATGCCTTGCCTTTTATATTGTGGCGGCAGAGGAGCAGGGCGTGGCCCGCGCCGACCTGTCCGGCACCATACAAAATGATATTTTGAAAGAATTCATGGTGCGCAATACCTATATTTACCCGCCAAAGCCAAGCATGCGAATCATCGGTGATATCATCGAATATACGTCCACTGAAATGCCAAAATTCAACAATATTTCCATCTCTGGTTATCATATGCAGGAGGCGGGCGCGACCCAGTTACAGGAATTGGCCTTTACCTTGGCCGATGGTATGGAATATGTCCGCACCGCTTTGAATAAGGGTATGGATATTGATGTTTTTGCGCCGCGCTTAAGTTTCTTTTTTGCCACAGGCATGAATTTCTTCATGGAGGTGGCCAAATTACGGGCCGCCAGAACCATCTGGGCGCAGATCATGGAAAATTTCGGCGCGAAAAACCCAAAAAGCATGATGCTGCGTACCCATTGCCAGACGTCCGGCGTGTCATTAACGGAAAAAGACCCCTATAATAATGTGATCCGCACCACCGTTGAGGCCATGGCGTCAATGCTCGGCGGTACTCAGTCGCTTCATACCAATGCTTTGGATGAGGCCATCGCTTTGCCGACGGATTTTTCGGCGCGTATTGCCCGTAATACCCAGATTGTGCTGCAAGAAGAAACCGGCATGTGCAATGTGGTCGATCCGCTGGGCGGGTCATATTATGTGGAGCATCTGACCAATGAACTGGTGCAGGAAGCCTGGAAAATAATCA
>JAJRQU010000120.1 GCA_024280095.1 Alphaproteobacteria bacterium
CATCTTCATTTCGCGGTACACGCCTTCACGCTGTAGTTTTTTCTTCAGCGCACGAAGAGCTTGATCTACGTTATTGTCGCGGACAGAAACCTGCATTGGTCTGTCACACTCCTTTCTAGAGTTAATGGTTTATATAAACCCTCAAAATACAAAAAGAATCTCAAAGGCAGTGACTTCTAGCAAAAGCAAGCGCCTTTGTGAAGCATTTTATGGTAATATCCCTAATGATCCGTAAAAACAGGCATAATTCTGAAAAGCTTTTGACCGGATGGCTTAGCTTAGGGCATACTATGGCTTATGGCAAAATTAAATACCGATATTCCAGATGACTTACGTGCGCCCCTTTTACAGGCGGCGCTCGTCCATGTCCCGTTTGAAGGCTGGGGCGATAAAGCCTTGGCCCTTGCCGCGCAGGATTTAAAAATTGATGCGGGACTTGCTGATTTGGCTTTTCCCGGCGGCGCGGGCGATATGATTGACATGCTGGCGCAGCAACAAGATCAGAATATGGTTGATGCCTGCCCGGATGAAGCTTTAAAAGATTTAAAAATCCGGCAAAAAATTACCCGGCTCGTAAAAAGCCGTATAGAAGCAGAGCAGGACATTCGGGAGGCCGCCCGCCGCGCCGTGACTTACCTTGCCTTGCCCCAGAATGCTGCTCTTGGCCTTAAAATACTGTACCGCAGCGTTGATTTGATGTGGAAAACCATCCATGATCCCTCCACTGATTTTAATTATTACACCAAACGGCTGACCCTGTCCGGGGTCTATAGTTCAACTTTTCTCTATTGGCTTAATGATGAGTCAGAAGATTATGCCGAAACATGGGCCTTCCTTGACCGGCGCATTACCAATGTGATGCAATTTGAAAAAACCAAAGCCCAGTTCAAAAGAATAACAGGAAAACTTCCCAATATTTGGCCAAATATCAGCAGTTTGAGATACCCCCCCAATTCGTAATTTCCTATGTGCTTTTTATGATAAATATTTATACTATTTAACGGTCGGCAGCAGACGGGTGACATGGCCCATTTTGCGGCCAGGGCGGGCGTGCATCTTGCCATAATGATGAAAATTCACATCGGGATCTTTAAGATAAATATCCATGTCATGAATATCATCCCCGATCAGATTTTTCATTTCTGCGCGGCCATAAAGGCTGGTATCGCCAAGGGGAAGGCCGCAGATGGCGCGAATATGCTGTTCGAATTGGCTGGTGGGGCAAGCCTCGATCGACCAATGACCACTATTATGGACACGCGGTGCTATTTCATTCACTCTGAATATTGGCGCGGAGGACGAGACAAAAAACTCCACCGCCAAAACCCCCACATAATCAAGTTCCGCCGCAATTCGCCTTGCGATGGCCACCGCCTGCTGACGGCGTTCAGGCGTAATACGGGCAGGAACAATGGATAGATCAAGGATATGATTTTTGTGAATATTTTCCGCAGGGTCGAAACATTTAATATCACCGTCCTGCCCCCGCGCCGCCAAAACAGATATTTCCAGATCAAAGGGGATAAAGCCTTCAATGATGATCTCATGAGAATTTAATTTTGCCCAGGCCTTCGGGAGTTCTTCCCTGTTTTTGACAATCGCTTGCCCCTTACCGTCATAGCCAAGGCGGCGGGTTTTCAGCACAGCAGGAAAACCGATTATTTCTAAAGCAGCCTGCGCCTCAGTTTCTGTCGAGACAGCCTTATAGGGCGCGGTATCTATGCCAATATCATTCAGGAAATTTTTCTCCTGCAAACGATCCTGAGAAACCCGCAATACGTCTGCGCTTGGGAAAACCGGCACATGCTGACGCAATATTTCAACGCTTGCCACCGGAATATTTTCAAATTCATAGGTGACCACATCCACCTGTTTGGCAAAATTGATTAACGCCGCCTCATCGGTATAGCAGTTTCGGCTCAGGCGATCCGTGACCTGTTCCGCTGGATTTCGCTCATCCGGGCAATATATATGCGTATGATACCCAAGCTGGGCGGCCGCCATGGCCAGCATCCGGCCCAATTGCCCGCCGCCAAGAATACCAATAACCGCGCCGGGGCCAAGTTTTATCATATTACCTTCATCCATGAATGTTAATCCGCAGGTTCGCACGCGACAGAGTCGGTTTGCGCCCTGCGCCACAGCTCAAGCCTCTTGGCAACACCGCCGTCCATCAATGCCACAATTGACGCCGCCATAAGCCCGGCATTTATGGCACCGGGCTTGCCGATCGCAAGGGTACCAACCGGCACACCGCCCGGCATCTGGACAATTGACAGAAGACTGTCCATGCCTTTTAAAGCCTGACTTTCCACTGGAACGCCAAGCACGGGAAGTATGGTCATTGAGGCGGCCATGCCCGGAAGATGAGCCGCACCGCCCGCGCCGGCGATGATGACCTTCACCCCTCTATCAGCCGCCGTTGTTGCATATTCCACCAGACGCGCTGGCGTTCTATGGGCCGAAACAATCTTTTTTTCGTATGAAATATCAAGTTCATCAAGAATATCCGTTGCATGCTTCATCACCGCCCAGTCAGACTGGCTGCCCATAATCACGCCTATAACAGGTTTATTCTCATTCATATCCTTAATTCCTACCATTAAGATCAGTAATAATATACCATTTCAGAAATCGTGGATTATAACGCGGCTTTTGTGCAGCGCAAGCTTTCTAGGCTTTTGTGCAGCGCAAGCTTTCTATATGTGATCCCCCGCAAGGCGATAAAGCTTTCTGGATAATATATCAAATTATGCTATTATGTATCTTTAAGTTTACATTAACATAGGTTTATTGAGTCGCAAATGAGAGTACCAACAACAGGCCCAACCAGTCGAGCAGAGCCCTTAAGGCGCAAGACAGTAAGTCGTAGCAAAAGCACCTCGCAAGTCGCCGCATCGTCGGGCAGCCGCAATATTCAAGACACCGCCAGCGTTTTAGGAATTCCGCCAGAGGAAATGACAACAAAAGTGCGCAAGGCAATAATGATGTTGATGTCTGAAGTAGACAATATGCGCAAAGATCTGGAGCTGGCCCACCGGAAAATTTCGGAACTTGAAAAACTGGCGGATCAGGATAGCCTGTTGTCGATATCCAACCGGCGGGCCTTCGTTCGGGAAATGACCCGAATGATTTCATATTCGCAGCGCTATGGCATTCACAGCTCCCTCATTTATCTTGACCTGAATGACCTTAAGAAAATTAATGACACCTACGGCCATAAAGCCGGTGACGCAGCCTTGTCTCATTTAGCCAATGTTATTGTGAAAAATTTACGCGATTCTGATATTGTCGGCAGATTGGGCGGCGATGAATTTGGTATCATTCTGCCCAAAGCCAGTCAAAAAATGGCCGAAACAAAGGCCTTGTCATTAATTAAATATCTGAACGACACGCCGCTCGAATATGAGGGCAAGAAATTCATCCTTAAAGTCGCTTACGGCATATATCCTCTCTTGGGGACAGAAAGCGCCGACCAAGCCCTGGATAAAGCCGATCAAAAAATGTATGTTAATAAAAAGGCCTCGAAAGAAGACTAGCGCTCCGCGTTTAGAGCAAGAAATTTTTTGAACTTGGTGAGGAGCGGTCTTTATCAGGCAATTATATCAGGCAATAATTCATTCTCCAGCCGGCTTATTCTGTCACGAAGGCTAAGTTTTTGCTTCTTTAATCTTTGCACCTGAAGCATATTGGTTTTCCCGCTTTCGATCAAGGCTTGAATGGCAACGTCAAGATCCCTGTGCTGTATGATAAGTTCCTGAATTTTTTCAGAAATTTCATTTTCATCCATTAACATATCCATAACAGGCCCACTTAAAAAATATTGTACGAAATCACCATAGAATGTAATTTTTTATATCACATTTTGCGGCAAACTGCCTTATGTTTCTTTGGATTTCCATCGCTTGACCTGTTTAATATCAATATCGAATAAATCCAGCATCCGCCCTAATGTATGATCAATCATATCTTCGAGACATTGGGGTTTGGCATACATGGCGGGAACCGGCGGCGCGATGATAGCCCCCATTTCCGAGAGCGCCGTCATCGTGCGAAGATGCCCCGTATGAAGCGGCGTTTCCCGCACCATAAGAACAAGTTTCCGTCTTTCCTTCAAGACCACATCCGCCGCGCGGGTGAGTAAAGTCGAGGTGACGCCGGTCGCAATTTCTGACATGGATCTTACGGAACAGGGCACGATTAACATGCCGCGCGTTTTAACCGAACCGCTGGAAATCATCGCCCCAATATCGTCAATGGCATGCGTGCAGTCCGCCAGAGCCTTTACTTCTGCGACTTTCATATCCATCTCATAACCCAAAGTTACCTGAGCGGAGCGAGACATGATCAGGTGAGTCTCAATATCAACCTGTTGCAACAGCTCCAGCAGGCGCACACCATAGCAGATTCCAGATGCCCCGGACAATCCGATGATAATTTTATCTTTTTTAGCGGCCATGGGAGCAAATCCTTGAAATATTAAGAAAGTTACGCGAAACGATAGATTATTTTTTTAAAATACATGTCGCACTATGTCAAAAACGGACAGTGATTCATAGATTCTCGTGACAATTCACAATTTTTATGCTTTAATTTACAGCCAATCCTCGCAAACAGGAGACCTAAATATGCACATAGAAGCTCGTCTTTCAGCACTCTCAGAAAAACATCAAAAGCTTGACAGTATAATCCTTAAAGAAGAACATAGGCCCGCCCCGGACACTGTCATGCTCTACGAATTAAAGAAAGAGAAATTAAAACTTAAGGACGAGATAGAGCGATTTAGGCGAACGGGATAGCCAACCAATCTAAAAAAGTCCGCAAATGCGGGCTTTTTTTATGTGATGTTTTTTCCTGACAGAACCCAGAATTCCAAGGCCAAGGACTTTTAAAGACTAGGCCTCTTCTTTAGTTTCTGCTTCTTCCGCCACCACTGGGACATCAGCTTCTTCTTCAGCCTTTGGCGGCGCGGCCTTTAACACAGCAGCATCCAATTCACCTTGCTTGCAAAGCCCGAGCAATACAGGATCAACGGGTTTTATTTCGCTCATATTCCAATGTTCGCGGCTGCGAATCGCCAAGATCGTTGGCTTTGTCGTGCCCACAAGACGGCAAATTTGTGCATCGGAAAGTTCAGGATGATTTTTCAAAACCCAGGCAATCGCATCTGGCTTATCCTGCCTTTTGGATACGGGCGTATAACGCGCGCCTTTGGACCGCACCTTGGCCGGTATTTCATCTTTCAATAATTCCAAACGACAAGAACTGTCATTTTGACAGCGTTCAATATCCTGCAACGTCAACTGCCCATTAACCACAGGATCCAGCCCCACAATATTTTGGGCGACTTGCTCATCGGCAATGCCTTGTACTTCCAGTTCATGCAAACCGCAAAATTCGGCTATCTGTTTAAAAGACAGGCTTGTATTGTCAACCAACCAAACGGCTGTCGCCAAGGGCATCAAAGGCTGTGTCATTTGACCTCCTGCGGAATTTTCCGCTTTCTTTAAAAAATTTAAGGAACTTCAGCGCAACATAGAGGAATTCGCCGATCAGGCAAAGCTTTATACGCACAAAAATGTC
>JAJRQU010000121.1 GCA_024280095.1 Alphaproteobacteria bacterium
CTCGATATTTTCTGCTATTGGATAGGTATCTTTTCCTGCGTAAACGATGAAATTACGATCAGACCCTATATCTTCAATGGCATTATAAAAGCCTTTGCTTGGTTTGGCCCGGATGCCTGATTTAATCTCAATAGCCCAAATTTTGCCCGCAGGCATTTCCAGAACCAGATCAATTTCTGCGCCTGCTGATGTGCGGTAAAAGCTTGCTTTTGTTCCAATGGGGGCAACGGATAAAATATTTTCAATGACGAACCCTTCCCAACTTTCACCCATGACAGGATGGCCGGCAAGTTCATTATAATCTTTGATCCCGAGCAGCGCATGTAATAATCCACTGTCACGAATGTAGATTTTGGGTGTTTTGACAAGTCTTTTACCAATATTGTTATGCAGGGGCTTTAAACGCCGGAACAAAAGTAAATCAACTAATAAATCAACATATGACCCCACAGTTCTGGAGGCGACCGATAGATTTGAAGCCAGATTTGAAGCATTGAGCATGCCACCCTGACAATGGGCCAGCATCATCCATAACCTCTCCAGTGTTTCGGCGGGGGCACGGGGGCCAAATTGAGGGATTTCCCTTTCCAGATAGGTTTTGATAAAATCTCTTCTGATGAGAAAGCTGTCTTGATCTGTCAGTCCCAGAAAGCTATCCGGAAAGCCGCCTCTCACCCATAATTTTATGATATCATCCGGGCCCACTTCAGGTACGGTAAGGGGGGTCATATCAATATAACCAATACGTCCGGCAAGGGTTTCGCCGGATTGTTTCAGAAGGTCAATTGAGGCGGAACCAAGAATGAGAAACTGCCCATTCCCTCTCCCTTCACGTCGACCTTTATCAATGACACCGCGCAGGGTTTGGAATAATTCCGGCATGCGGTGAATTTCATCAAGTATGACGAGGCTGTCTTTATATTGCTCAAAGAAGAAAATAGGATCAGCCAGTTTCTCCCGGTCCTGATAGGATTCCAGATCAAGATAGAGGGAATTTCTGTCTTTGGCGATATCAATTGCAAGCGTTGTTTTGCCGACCTGCCGGGGACCAATGATGGCAACGGCGGGTTGACGTTTTAACGCATTTTCTATCTCATGGCGTATTTTTCTATCTATCATCCTTGTAATTTATAACATAAAGATCAAGATTACAAGGTAAAATCGTGGAATTTATTGAAAGCTATACAACTGGATGAGCTTACCGACAATTATCGATAGTTGTTCAGTTTTCTTCAAGGTTATGATTGCCACGGATTGAAAACATCAAGTCCGGCATATTTAAAATCTGCAACATTACGCGTCACTATAGTGAGACGGTGATGGAGAGCCGTTGCGGCTATAAGGCTGTCAATAGCCGGTACGCTGCGTCCTGCTTTGGTAAGAAGATGCCCCCATTCATCGGCAACACCTGCATCAATAGGAAGAATGCGATCTTCAAACCAGATTGGGAGTTCGTGCTCCAGCCAATTCATGATTTTGTCACGTCGCCGTATGTCTTCTAGGGATTCCACGCCTTTTCTGATTTCTCCCAAGGTCAGAACGCTTAAATAGAGTCCATTTTGGGCGGTTTCCTCGAACCAACGGATAACATTTTCATCTGGTTTAGGGCGCCACAGTTCTGAAAGCGCGCATGTGTCAATCAGATAACTCACAAGTCAATCTCACGTGTCAGGGATTTGTCACGTTCCAGATTAAAATCCACGCCTTTTAATGGAGAAGCTTTCAAAAAAGATACCAGCGATGGTTTTTACCTTTCATTTTTTCAAACTCTTCCCGAGACACAAGAATTGCCGCAGGTTCACCGCGGAGGGTGATTTCCTGAGGACCTTCTGAACAGGCCCGTTTGACGACCTCGCTGAACCGGGCTTTGGCATCCTGTAATTGCCATTGACGCATAATATATCTCCTATCTAGTCAGACCGGTCACTATATAGATAAAACGGATGAAAGTCAAAGGTCAGTATAAAAGCAGCACTGCTTATGAAACAGCTTCCGCAATCCGCACCGAGATTTTCTCTGCCGCCGACTTCACCGGATCACTGGCCAGATGAGCGTAGCGTGCGGTGGTTTGTACCTGAGTATGCCCGAGAAGTTTGCCGATCATTGGAAGTCCTTCGCCGACCATTAAGCCACCACTAGCATATGAGTGTCGTAAATCATGTATCCTCACATCATCAAGCTTGGCGGCAGTTCTGATCCGCCTCCAGGGATGCTGTAAGTCCGTGAGATAAGAGCCTTCTTTTTTGCCGGAAATAACGTACGGATTGTCTTCCACCTTTTCAATTTCCTTCAACCGTTCAATGATTGCTGATCCCACATGCACAACCTTGGCACCAGATTTGGAATCCGGCAATCTGAATTCCCCAAGCTCAAAATCAATATACTCCCATTTAAGGGTCTGTATTTCCGCTAACCGACATCCTGTCATCATTAATAGCCATAAAGCATGAACAGCTGATTTGGTTTCAGAACCACTATTCTCAGCGTCTCTCAAAGCTTGCCCCAATCTCTTATATTCTTCCAGAGATAAAAACCGTTCCCGTTTTACTTCCTTGTATTTCTTCACATGCAAACAGGGATTGCTGTGATCAGGTCGGATTTCCCATACTTCAGCCAGATTAAACATCTTGGATAATACCCCCAGGGTGCGATTAGCCTGATAGGGGATATGAGCATAATCCATATGAAGCTCCGCAATATCCCTTCTGGCAATCTCAAGCACCTTCTTTCTACCTATGACCGGATTAATAAACAGTTCCACATTCCGCTTATATTCTTTCTGAGTGGAGGGCTTACAATGCAGGGGAACATATTCATCCAAAAACTTCTTTCCCATTTGTTTCATAGTAATACAGCGTCGTAACTTCGCATCATCTCCTATAGGGTCTTTTCCATCTTTCAGGGTAGCTAAAATCTTAAGGGCTTTGGTCCGGGCTTTCTCGCAGGTAATGGGGCCGTGAGGGCCGATGGTATATTTGCGGTGTCTGCCGTTATAACGGGTTTGAACGATATAATACTTACGTCCTGAAACGCGAGTTCGAACGCCAATGCCTTTTCTGCCGCATACGCCATCCGCACCTTTCACTTGCCTCAGGATCAAGTTGGATTCTGGCTGGGTGGAGCGAGTGCGCTAGGGGGCGCGCTGGGCGTGATCTTTGGCGGTTGGCTTGCGGATCATTTGAGTAAAACTAATCCATCTGGCCGTATAATTGTCATCATGATTGGTGCTATCGGCCCGGTTCTACCATTCATCATCATTTTCACTACCACGAATGAAATAATCTATTTTGCGCTTATCGGGCCAATGGTTTTTCTGTCAAGTATGGCGCTCGGCGCGGCAGGCGCGAGTGCGATCAATCTTGTCCTACCTCGGATGCGTGGTACGGCAACGGCGTCCTTCGTCTTTGGAACAGCTCTTGTCGGCCTCTCACTAGGTCCCTATCTGGCAGGAAAAATCTCAACTATCACTGGTGACCTTGCTATTGGAATGCTCTCTTTACTCACCGTAGTGCCGATTTCAGTGGGGTGCCTCGTGATGGCGTACAGGTTAGCACCAAAGGCGGAAGCAACTTTGGTTGAGCGTGCAAGGGCAGCAGGTGAACCAATCTAGGATAAAAGGATTAGAGTAGTATTTATCATAGCGGCAATCTTTATATCCAACTTGATAATTTACGACCTCTGCAATGCAAGAAGGATGCTTTAATAGTCCGAGAATTAATAATTTAACCTATGCACATCGTGCGTTTATGTAATTATTATTAGCACCACATTCTTCTTAAAATTTGAAGATTTTGAATTTTATTGGATTTAAATATTTCTGACATTTTTCATCAAGTTTGTATTTGAATTTAATTTGGAATGTTTTTTTAGAAATTGGGGGAAGACATGAATTCTCAAATATTACTATTGAGTAGGCTTAATTTTTCTTGGGAAATCCTTAGAAGAATACCTGCCTATGCTTCTGCCTATCATGATAATTTGAGAGAGAAAAAGCGAAGTTGTTGTGAGTGTAATTCTGCAGCATTGCAGTGGGGCTTGCTTAGGTTTCGTTGATCCCCGGTTAGATTCTGAATCAGTCGGAGTTTTCTGGAAGCCAGATTTGTGCCCACATATATTGTATGCAGAAGTCTTTGATGGGCGACAATCCGTGCAACCTTTTGAACTAATACTTAGCAGGCTAGAATGCGAAATTCTTACTCTTAAACAAAGTCCTGACCTTACGCATTATATGTTTCGGGATGGACGTAAAAGCCTACAGATAGCAGGTCAACCCATAAATTAGCAAAGGACTCTACGAAGAAATGGTAGAAACTTGGGGCGCAGGTCAACAGGTCAGTCTGCATAAGTTCAGTGAGCTTGGGTGAATTAAGTGGTTGCGAACATCTGCAAAGCCGATTGCAACGGGGATGCCCGCTACCCGCAGGCAGGCGGTCAGCAGGATTGCCTTGGGGATACAGAATGCTGAGTCCTGTTTGAATAATATTTCTGGCGCGGTTTATGGCGGGAAAATACTGACCGCAAACTCATGATTCCAGAAGGAAAACGCTTACCAAGTGTTTAAAAAACTGTGGTTTAATTCAGAGATATCTGTACAACCTATTAACGCCATATTGCGTTCTATTTCTTGTCTTAAAAGAGAGAGAACACGTATAACGCCCTTTTCACCTCCTGCAGCCA
>JAJRQU010000122.1 GCA_024280095.1 Alphaproteobacteria bacterium
ATGTTGCCCACGGCGTATTATCCGGCCCCGCCGTGGAGCGGATATCTTCTTCAGTATTAGAGACTGTGGTAATTACGGACAGTATTTGTGCTTCAGAAGCCGTGGCAAATTGCGCAAAAATTCGTCAAGTCAGCATCGCCCCCTTGTTTGCCGAAGCCATCCGACGCATCAATACGGAAGAATCCGTTTCGGTTCTCTTTAATTAACGGTTTTAAAATATACAAATAATCATTGAGTTTTAAGGCGTTTCACGTTAAAAGCTGCGAACTATAAGGTCTGTGCTCTTATGAATGAGTGTGCAGGCCTTTGACATTGGCACCCCTGGAGGCCAATGTCTTTATTTATCAATTAGGAGAATTAAAATGGCAAGTCCAGTTATAAAAGCTGAATTGCGCGGAAAAGCGGGTAAGGGGTCCTCTCGTGCGTTACGTAGAGAAGACAAAATACCAGCCGTAATTTACGGCGACAAAAAAGAACCAACCATCGTTACCTTAT
Organism: Alphaproteobacteria bacterium; assembly: GCA_024280095.1. Taxonomy (GTDB): domain Bacteria; phylum Pseudomonadota; class Alphaproteobacteria; order Sphingomonadales; family Emcibacteraceae; genus Paremcibacter. The sequence goes on from JAJRQU010000122.1 coordinate 496, forward strand.
CCCGGATTGAACTGGTCAAGGAACTTAACAAAGGTGGTTTCATGAACACTTCCTACGAACTTCATGTGGGCAAAAACGTAGAAACCGTTTTGCCTCGTGATGTTCAGTTCCACCCTGTGACCGATTGGCCGATGCATGTGGATTTCCTGCGCCTCGCCAAAGGGTCAAGTTTGAATATTATGATTCCCATACACTTTATCGGCGAAGAAGAATGTCCCGGCATTAAAACCGGCGGCATCTTGAATGTTGTTCGTCATGAAGTCGAATTCTCATGCCCGGCCAATGCCATCCCGGAATCTATCACGATCGATATTTCAACACTTGAAATGAACGACAGCGTCCATATCAGCACCGTCACATTGCCCAAGGGTGTGACACCAGTGATTGATGATCGTGATTTCACCATTGCCATGATCTCTGCCCCGAGCGGACTGAAAAGCTCTGAAACTGAAGATGATGTAGAAACTGAAGGTGAAGAAGGCGAAGAAGAAACAACAGAAGAAGGTACCGAAGAATAATCTTCACTCTCTTTTTCACTTCAAGGAATGGCCATGTTGTTATTTGTAGGACTGGGAAACCCCGGAAATAAATACAAAAACAATCGGCATAATATTGGTTTTATGGCGGTGGACGAGATTGTTCATCGCCATAACTTTTCTGCGCCTAAATCACAATTTCGGGGCCTGATCTCTGAAGGACGGTTCGGGTCAGAAAAAATACTGGTTCTAAAGCCGCAAACTTTCATGAATCTCTCCGGACAGTCTGTAGATGAAGCGGCTCGATTCTACAAAATCACCCCGGAGGATATTTTTGTCTTTTATGACGAACTGGATATTCCCGAAGCCAAGATTAAATTTAAAACCGGCGGCGGCAACGCGGGTCATAACGGGCTTCGCAGCATAGATCAGCATATGGGTAAAGAATATCACCGCATTCGTATGGGCATTGATCATCCGGGCCATAAAGATCGCGTGACGGGCCATGTACTTGGCGATTTTGCAAAATCTGATCACCAATGGCTTGATCCTTTATTGGATGCTGTGGCCTATGCTGCGCCAAAACTGACCGATCGAACCGGTGAAACACGCGGCGCTAGATTTCTGAATGAAATTGGCTTGCAACTTAAACCAAACAACAATTAATGGATTTTTATTATGGGTTTCAAATGTGGTATTGTCGGCTTGCCAAATGTGGGTAAATCAACGCTTTTTAACGCGCTGACCAATACGGCTGCAGCCGCCGCAGCCAATTACCCTTTCTGCACCATCGAGCCTAATGTGGGCCAAGTCCCTGTGCCGGATGCGCGCTTAAATTTACTCGCTGAAATCGCCAGCTCAAAAGAAGTCATACCAACACAATTATCCTTTGTTGATATTGCAGGCCTTGTACGCGGGGCATCACAAGGCGAGGGACTTGGCAATCAATTTCTCGGCAATATCCGCGAGGTGGACGCCATCATTCATGTGCTGCGTTGTTTTGAAGATGATGACATTACCCATGTGGAAGGTGTCATAGACCCCATCGCCGATGCCGAAACAGTAGAGACAGAATTAATGCTGGCAGATATTGACAGCCTTGTGAAACGTAAATCTGGCCTTGAACGCCGTATTCGCGGACAGGAAAAAGATGCCAAGACAATCATGACTATGGTTGAGCGTTTACTGGCTGTTCTGGAAGAAGGCAACCCCGCGCGTACCATAGAGGCGGCTGACGAAGAAGAACAGAAGCTTATCAACGAACTACAGCTATTGACCACAAAACCCGTGCTTTATGTTTGCAATGTCAGTGAAGATGATGCGGCATCCGGCAATGGCCTTACCAAGCAGGTCAAGGAGAAAGCCACAGCGGAAAATGCCGTATCTGTCATTATCTCTGCAGCTTTGGAAGCTGAAATTGCGCAGCTTGATGATAAAGAAGAACAAAAAGAATTTCTGGAAGAGCTTGGGCTGGGCGAAACCGGTCTTGGCCGCGTGATTAGCGCAGGCTATGGTTTATTAGACCTTATCACTTATTTTACCGTTGGGCCAAAGGAGGCCCGCGCATGGACCGTCGCCCAGAACACCACAGCGCCAAAAGCCGCGGGCGTTATTCATACGGACTTTGAAAAGGGCTTTATCAGAAGTGAGACCATAGCTTACGCAGATTATATCGAATATAAAGGCGAGAATGGCGCAAAAGATGCCGGGAAAATGCGTCTGGAAGGCAAAGAATATATCGTTTTGGACGGTGACATATTACATTTCCGGTTTGCAAACTAGGCATAGATTGAAGGGTGAATTATGAAAGTATTTGAAGACTTTACCGTTGGTACAACAGATGAATTTGGTGATTACCTCATTACGGAAAAAGAAATAATCGAATTCGCCCAAAAATATGACCCCCAGCCATTTCATACTGATCCGGAATTTGCAAAGAAATCTTTTCATGGCCAAATCATTGCCAGTGGCTGGATGACATGTGCCGTGATGATGCGTATGCTATGTGACCATCTTTTAACAAAAAGCAGCAGTATCGGGTCGCCGGGCGTTGATAAAATACGGTGGATCAGACCGGTTTATGCCGGAGATAACCTTAAAGTTTCCGCTAAAATTCTGGAAGCTCGCGAATCCAAAAGCAAACCCGGGCTAGGTATTGTCAAATACAGCGTAACGGTCTTAAATCAAAATAATAAAGCCGTCATGTCACTCACCTCAACCGGAATGTTTTTAACCCGCGCCGCCTTTGCCGCCAGCCAAGAGAATTTCCAGAAAAATTAAACACGCCCTATTTTAAAGCTAAGCGGCCATTTAATATTTTTCTTATCACCTTTCTTATCATTGGGCGACCCCCAAACATCGCAAAACTCTGAATAAACTTCCCTCAAGGGATCGCTGCCCTTAGCGGCTTTATAGGCGACAACAGAAGACCATGTGGCCAAATAACCCATAAGATCATCCAGCGACCAAAGTATCGTCATATTAAATTCCGGAATTGAGGCGGCGGTACTCGCCTCATCGAAAGGAAAATCTATTGCGGCGTAATTATCCCTGACAAGCTGGCGTTCCTCTGGCCAATATTCACCGACGATATCTTCATCAAACCTTTTGATGATAAGGTCAATATTTTCCTCGCCAACTTCTAAAAGATTATATGTCCAAACGGCCAACACAGCGTTGGGCTTTAAAACGCGCCTTGCTTCCCTGTAAAAGCCACCTAAATCAAACCAATGCAGGGCTTGCGCGACGGTAATGATATCCACGCTTTGGGCCGCCAATCCTGACTTCTCCGCAAAACTGCTTTGAAAAACCACGTTGCCCGGCCCTTGCGCATTTTCTATTTGCGCGGCACTCGCGTCCGTGGCAACCACATTATTGAAATAACCAGATAAGCCACGCGCCGCCTGCCCCGTACCGGTTGCACAGTCCCAGGCCAGAACGTGATCCTCGCATAGCTCCGACAAATATTTATATAATTCTTCGGGGTACTGTGGACGAAACCTGCCATAAGCTTTTGATTGTGTGGAAAAATAATCTTTAAACCCTGTCATCTCTTTGCCTAATAATAAAAAAGGGCCGCCAAATGGCAGCCCTTTGATAAATTTTATAGGTGAAAAATCTTAAGCAATGTCATCGCCTTTTTTGATTTTTCTCCAGACGCGTTTATTGACGAAATACAGCATGATAGTCAGAATAGACATGAAAATAATAACTTTCAGGCCCATCTTTTTACGCACTTCCATTTTTGGCTCTGCCGCCCAATACATGAATGTGGCGACATCTTTTGCCATCTGTTCCGTCGTGGCGGGCGTGCCGTCGGCATATTCAACGATGTCATCAAATAATGGCGGTGCCATGGCGATTAAATTGCCGGAAAAAGCTTCATTATAATTCATACCTTCGGGCAGTTCGACACCTTCCGGCGCGTCCTCATGATAGGTGTTGAGGATGCCAACGATATAATCTTCACCGTAAATGCTGTTCCAGGGCGTGAATAAAGACAGATGTTCCCGTGACTTTCCAAGAAGGGAGAAGTCAGGCGGAAACGCTCCGTTATTTGCATCGCGGGCGTCTTCTTCATTACCATATGGCGCGGGAAAATAATCCTGCGGAAAACCCTTTCGGTATTTTTCTTCGCCTTCATCGTCAAAGCCATTGGGGAATTCATATTCTGCGGCAAAAGCTTTTATTTCATCCACATTATATCCGAGCGCTTTCAACTCGCGGAAGGCCACCATGTCCAATGAATGGCAAGAAGCACAGACTTCCTTATAAACCTGAAGCCCCCGCTGCAATGATGGCTTATCAAACATCCCGAATGGTCCCGCATGGGGCCAATCGTATTCTTTAAGAGGATAGGCGCTCGCCCCGGCAGCATTGGCAGAGGTAAGACCACCAATTGTCAGAGCTGAGACTGCTAAAGTCATAAGGCCAATATTTTTTAGTCTATTCAACATGTCTAGCCTTTCTTATTTGCATCAAGTACGGACTGAGAAATACTTGTTGGAACAGGTTTGGTTGATTCCATACGACTAACCAAAGGGACAATCACAATGAAATATGCGAAATAGAATACCGATGAAATCCGCCCCATTGTTAAAGCATCAATGCCCCCAGCCATATCAATCATGATCTCATCCGGCAATTTCGTGCCCAGATAACCCAAATAAAGCGTATTAAGCAGGAATAACCAAAAGAAGAAGGCCGTCGTCGGGCGGAATTTAGCTGACCTGATTTTTGATCCATCCAGCCAGGGAAGAACAAAGAAAATCAAAATGGACGCAAACATGGCGATCACGCCAAACAGCTTATCCGGTACAGCCTTCAAAATTGTATAGAAGGGCAGATAATACCATTCAGGAACAATATGAGCCGGCGTCAGCATCGGATTTGCTTCGATATAATTATCCGGATGCCCCATGATGTTTGGCATATAGAAAATAAAGATTGCCAAAATCACGATAAAGAAGGAAAGACCAAATAAATCCTTTGCCGTATAATAGGGGTGAAAGGGAATTTTATCCCCGGGCCCCTTGGCATCAATACCAAGCGGGTTATTAGACCCCGGAAGATGCAAAGCCCAAATATGCAAGATGACAACGCCAACAATAACAAATGGCAATAGATAATGCAGACTGAAAAACCGTTGCAAGGTGGGGTTATCAACGGCGAACCCGCCCCATAACAGATGCAATATGCTTTCGCCCATACCCTCATAAAAATCAAAGGCCCCAAACAGGTTGGTAATAACCGTTGCCCCCCAGAAGCTCATTTGACCCCAAGGTAATACATATCCCATGAAACCCGTGGCCATCATAAGTAAATATATAACAAGCCCCAAGAACCATAAAACTTCGCGCGGGGATTTATAAGACCCAAAATACATGCCGCGCAAGATATGAATATAAACAACCACAAAGAACATGGAGGCGCCGTTGGAATGAGTATAGCGTATCAGCCAGCCATAATTCACATCACGCATGATATGCTCAACAGCCCGAAAGGCCATATCAACATGCGGCGTATAATGCATAACCAATATTACGCCGGTAATGATCTGTACGAGAAGCATAAAACCGGCCAAAGACCCAAAGTTCCACCAGTAGTTTAAATTACGCGGCGCAAGATAACCCGCGCCAAGCGTGCTATGCATCAGCCCCAGAATCGGCAGACGATCCTCGAACCATTTCACTGCCTTATTTGTCGGCTGGTAATTAGATGATCCCATTTTTTCCTCCTTAACCAATCTTGACCGTTGTATCAGTCAAATATGTATATTCAGGCAAATCAAGGTTTCGCGGGGCCGGCCCCTTACGAATACGGCCTGCTATATCATAATCAGACCCATGACAAGGACAGTACCAACCCCCATGTTCTCCAAGCTGAAATTCTGTATTTTCCAGAGGAACACAACCCAAATGTGTGCATATGCCTACCATAATCAGCCATTGCGGTTTCACGGCACGATCCTGATCATTCGCCGGATCAACCATAGGGTCATTATTTCCAGCGATGCCCCGGGCGATTTCCTTTGCCGTTCTATGGCGAATAAAAATTGGCTTTCCGCGCCAGAGAATTTTTACCGTTTGTCCTTCTGGTATCGTGGATAAATCCACTTCTACTGAGGCCAGCGCCAAAACATCGGCAGACGGGTTCATTTGATCTACAAGGGGCCAGACGACAGAGGCAGCGCCTACTGCGCCAACAGCGCCCGTTGCAACATAAAGGAAATCACGGCGGGTAACCTCCTCTTCATGCTCTACTTGGTCTTTGGTGGTCATTTAGAGAAACCCCTTAAATAATATATTATACAGATTAGTTATATAATGTTGATCAAGAGGATAGGATAAAAACGCTCTCTTTTAAAAAAACAAAGAAACCGAATTCTTCAGGCTACCCCACCCTTTCATAATACACCATCCTGATGTACTCAGAATATCGTTAATATGCAATAAATTTATGAATAATATAGCTATTTTCTTAAAATAAATTTTCTTCCCATATCAAATTAGTTTATTAGTTTAAGAAATTACATGTTATTTCCAATAGAGTGACATTCATTTCCGCAGGCTCTGATTATACCCCTTGGCTCTTTGGTATTGAAATATTCTTAAAAAAATCTATATCATTAATCCATTAATATAAACCACTTTAGAAGTGATTAACACTATGCAACTTGCGCTTTACCAGCCGGACATTCCGCCCAATACGGGAACCATCATTCGTCTGGCGGCCTGCCTTGATGTCAGGATACATATTATTGAGCCCTGCGGTTTTCCTTTTGGAGAAAAATCTTTTCGCCGCGCCGGGATGGATTATATCGACCAGAGCATGATTACCCGTCATAAATCATGGGATCATTTTCTGGAGGCGATCGGTCGTTCACGTATTATTCTGCTGACCACCAAGGCCGATCATGTTTATACGGATATTTCTTACCGGCCCGATGATATTCTTTTGCTCGGCAGGGAAAGTGCCGGTGTGCCGGAAGAGGTTCATAACCGCGCAGATAAGCGAGTGATCATCCCTATGACCCCTGAAACACGATCATTGAATGTTGCGGTCTCTGCCTCTATGGTACTTGGTGAGGCCTTGAGGCAAACTGATTCATTTCCACCCTATGCAGGTAAATAATCGAATTTATGACATTATTAGATACGGACATTACCAAACAACGCCAGTTTCGCGCTCAAGCATGGTTTAAAGAATTACGCGATCAAATCTGCGCGGCTTTTGAGCGTTTAGAAGATGAGCTTACCGGAACCTATTCTGACCAAGCAGCGGGGCGATTTGAGCGTAGCTCATGGGACAGGCATGATGATCCCAAAAATGGCGGCGGTGTCATGTCGGTGATGAAGGGCCGTGTTTTTGAAAAGGTCGGGGTGAATATCTCAACGGTATACGGCGAATTTCCACCTGAATTTGCCAAATCCATGCCCGGCGCGGATAAAGACCCCAGATTCTGGGCCAGTGGCATTTCACTTGTCGCGCATATGCATAATCCCCTTGTCCCCGCCGTTCATATGAATACCCGCCATATCATCACGGCCAAGGACTGGTTTGGCGGCGGCGGCGACCTTAATGCGGCCCTGCCCAATGCAGTGGATACTGCGGATTTCCACAACAGCTACAAACAGGCCTGCGACAAACATGACCCGGAATATTTCCCAAAGTATAAAAAATGGTGTGATGAATATTTCTATATCACGCACCGCAATAAAGCCCGGGGCGAAGGCGGCATTTTCTATGATCAATTAAACAGCGGCAACTGGGAAAAGGATTTTGCCTTTACCCAGGATGTTGGCCGGGCATTTCTTAACATATATCCGGATCTTGTTTCCCGCCATATGAACGAAGAATGGACAGAAGAACAACGCGAAATACTGCTTTATTACCGGGGGCTTTATGCGGAATTCAACCTTGTCTATGATCGGGGCACCACATTTGGTCTGAAAACAGGCGGCAATGTGGATGCCATACTCATGTCGCTGCCGCCCCTAGCCAAATGGCGGTAAATTGAGAAATGCCAAATGGCGGTAAAATTTATAATCATGGTAACAACAGATGAAATGGGATTTACCGGAAGAGCCGCCTAACCTTGAGATACCCACATTGGGCGGGAAATATCTGTGGGCGGATATATATCTATTGGATGATTGGCGCATTCAAAAGAATATTCTATCCGAACATTTCCGGCTCCTCGATGACAAAGATAAAAGACGGGCGTGGGGGAATTATGACCATTGCCTTCAGAAACTTGAAGGTTTCAAACAAAAACTGGGGTTGAAATTCCCAAACAAGCATATATTTCTCATTTTACACGGCTTGGGACGTCATAGAAGCTCTATGGCAAAGCTCACCAATAGCTTGCGCGACAAAGGTCTTGCCGCTTATAGTTTAAATTACCCCAGCACATTCCAGCCCGTTGAAAGTCACGGCAATGATCTCGAGCATCTCCTGAATGGACTTGACGGCGTGACAGAAGTCAGTTTTATCGGCCATAGCCTTGGCGGGTTGGTGGCGCGGACTTTATTATCGCGCAAGAATAGCTGGCGCAATAAAATCACCGCGCGGCATTTGATCACGATTGGCACCCCCAACAACGGGGCCAGAATTGCCGATATGATGAGCGGCCTGAAACTTTTTCACGCCATCGCAGGCCCGTCCGGTCAGGACGTACGGCCATACAGGGCACAAGACTTACCCGCCCCCGATATTCCAACATTAGTCATCGCAGGCGGACGAGGTACAAAAACCGGTTTCAATCCTTTATTAGGAGAAGATAATGACGGCATTGTCACGGTAAATGAAACAAAAATTGACGGCATGAAAGATTTCAAACGGGTCAAAGACATCCATACCACCCTCATGGATCACCCAGAAACACTTCAGGCAATTTTGGACTTCATCGTGTGACTTGTTCGAGAATTTCTTCGCGCGTCAGATGAAAATCGCTCTGTACCCATTCCAGTTCGAGCGCGCGCAATTGCTGTCCTATTTCTGCGCCGGACTTTACCCCCCGCGCCATCAAATCCTTACCCTGAACGGGAAAAGTCGGTATGAGCCATGCCTCCCCATAGGCCAGAATTTTGCGCCAAGTCTCATGACTTTCATCTGCCATCACATAGGCCCAACTTTGCAACAGGGCAAAAATAAACATATCCCTGCCATGATGATATATGATCCGCCGGATGTCCTTTTGGCTCATGTCAGCCTGTATGGAAATATCGTGGTCTGCATAATTTTTCAGGATTTTGACCTGTTTATTAGATAATTTCAAATGACGGTTTATATTTTTTATGGCTGTCTTATCTTTACGCAGCAAGCAGGATAAACGGGCTAAAATATTGCACTTCTCCAGAGTTTTTTCCAAGCGAACATAAGCATTCAATTTTTGTATATCCTCATGATTTGGGATGATTTTATCCAATATTCCCCCCTCATTCATGACTTTCATGACCGGCAACAGGTTATCAGACCTCAAAATTTTAAAAATTTCCTGTGCCAGCCGTTCACCGGACAGGCCATCGATCAATGACTTGTTTTTAAGGCAGGCTGCCAGCCCTGCTGAATCCATTTCGCCCTGCCCTATTTGGGCGGCGAATCTGAAAAATCGCAAAATACGTAAGCCATCCTCATGAATACGCTGATCCGCATCCCCAATGAAACGAACCTTTCGCGCGGTAATGTCGCGCAGGCCCCCGCAAGGATCATAAAGGCTGCCATCCAAATCAAGATAAAATGCGTTAATGGTGAAATCCCGCCGCTGTGCGTCTTCCTGCCAATCATCTATATAGACCACTTCGGCGCGGCGGCCGTCGGTTTCTTCATCCCGGCGCAGCGTTGTGATTTCAAAGTTACTCTTACCCATCACGGCAGTTATTGTCCCATGCTTCAAACCCGTAGGGACAACCTTCACGCCGGCCTGCTCCAAACGCTTCAGGCTTTCTTCAGGTATGAGGCGGCAAGCCACATCAATATCAATAATCTTGCGGCCCAAAAGAGCATCCCGAACACATCCCCCTACCATTCGGGCATTTAATCCGTCATGGTTCAAGATACTGAACAATTTAACCAATGATGGTTTGCTCATCCATGGATGGTCATGGGTTGATATTTTTTTGACAGCCTCCATTAAGGATGCCCATTGATCAATTTTGCAAAACGTACCAGCATTGCGGCCGTCGCGCCCCAGACATTGTGTTTTTCATTCATAAGAACATAATAATGCCGCCGCTGTTCGTTCCAGACCCGGCTCTCCAATTTATGATTCTTCTCATCAAGAATGTAGTCCAGCGGCAATTCAAAGGCTTCTGCCACCTCGCCTGCATCCACCTTCAAACGATATGTCGGCTGAATGATGGCAACGATGGGCGTAATCACATAGCCGGTGACGGTTTCATAATCCTCCATCCCGCCAAGGACTTCGATATGATCCCGCTTGATACCGACTTCCTCTTCCGTTTCGCGCAATGCCGTTTCCATGGCATCCGCATCTTCTGGCTCGCACCGCCCGCCGGGAAAGCTGACCTGACCGGAATGGGCTTTCAAATGCTGCGCTCTTTTGGTGAGCAAAACAGTCATGCCATCCTTATGATCTACCAAAGGAATAAGTACAGCCGCAGGTTTCAGGGGCAATTCAGATGTATGATAATCCGAATCTGGCCGATAAATATTATGATCGCCGTAAGTGGGACGCCGCATGCTGCGCAACGCCGCTGTCTGCCGCGCACGCTTCAGATCGGGGTCATAACCGGCAAATATATCCGTTATGATCTTTCTCATTTCCTGGCTCATTTCCTGATTTCAATTGGGGCAGGACTGGTTTCAATTGGGCCAAGTGCAAAAAAACTTCCGGCGCTCCATACCCCATATTGGCCGCCCCTTTCTTCAACCATTTCAGCCAATTGGTAATAGACGGATCGCGCGATGAGAGCCTCCAGTCTGCCGCGCACAAGAATATAGGGCGACGGCTCTCCTCTGGCGGAAAACTCCATACGCAAGGGATGATCCGAATCCAAAATCACCACATCATCCACATTGGTTCTAAAATGCAGGGTTTGATCATGGCCCTCACCTTCGATGCGCATTTCAACCGCAACGAACGGCGCATCATCAACCCGAATACCCACTTTCTCCACAGGCGTGACCAGATAATATTTACCGTCTTCATCATGGCGCAGGATAGTGGAAAAAAGCTTGACCATGGCGGGGCGGGAAATAGCCGACCCCATATAATCCCAGCTTCCGTCCCGTTTGATATGCATATCTATATCGCCGCAAAACTCAGGATTCCACAGATGCACGGGCGGCAGCCCCTTTGCGCCAGAAGCTTTGCCAGATATTTTTTTGGCCTCTGCGGCAAATAAATCAGGCCTGAAATTTATTTTATCGGTCATAACCTTAATATAGGAAATCCAAATGACAATGAGAAGACATTACCCATTATTTAATTTTTGAGATCATACCCTTTACCCCTTTAAAGGCATCAGGCACCAATTCCTGCGCCAACAGGCGGGCCTTATCCACGGGCCCCGGCATATCAAGCCCCAAGGCCAAACTGCGGGTAAAGCCAACTTTCTGATAATATATTTCATCACCCACCAGGATAACTCTACTATGCCCCTGTTCCTTAGCCGCTTGCAAACCATGCGCCATTAAGTCAAGACCGATACACTGTCCGCGGTAATCGTTATTGACGGCGATCGGGCCCAGTAATAAAGCCTCATATGACCTGTCATTATCTTTAATCAAAAGAGGCCAGAATTGAAGACTGGCGATAATATCGCTGTCAGACACCGTGATAAAGGATAGTCCCTGCACCGCGGGCACGGTATCACGTAATCTATAGGCCGTTTTCTTCTGTCGATCGGTGCCAAAAGCCTGATCAAGCAAAATATTTATTTTTGAAATATTATTTGGTTTACTTGGTATTATTTGATACATTATTCTGAATACTCATCATTTACTTACTTATTATGCAGATAACATAATTACTATTATGACGCAAGTAAAATGATTTCAATATGTAATCAACAGGAAAAAGGCGGCGCAAGCACGCCGCCCTATCCATATATATCTATAATTATAAGGTGCTTACCAATCAACCTGAAAACGCAGACTAAAGGCATTTACATCTGTAACGCCCACAGGATCATTATCAATATCCGAAAGCGAATAATTTGCCATCACGCGCGCATAATTATTCAGATGCCAATTCACACCGAATATCATTGTGTTTTGTTTGCCGCCCATGACAGCTTCATCCATATCATTCAATTCAATAGTGTCATAGCGAACCGCCAACTGCCATGCCCCCATGCCGCCTTCGGAAACGGGGCTCTTAACTTTCGTTCGGCCGATTTTACCCTTTTTATAGCTACGGCTTTCACCAGTAATAAAATAACTGGCACTGATATAGCCCCCGGAAAGACGGGCATTTTGATCCCTGCCAATCCGGCTCACGCTTAAAACGGCATATTCACTTTGTAATGAGAAAGGCCCCATGATTCCAGCGGCTTCCAGCCCCCAGAATGTATCACTTTCAGCATCACCAATATCCGTTCCGCGAAAATCCGCGCTGATATAACGATTTGCCGCCAGATGACTTTGGGGGCGCTGACGATAACGCGCACCTTCACCGTCCGAAAGTTCACGGTGCCTGATAGAGGCCCCCACATGCAAGCGTATATTACCCTCATTTAATTTTGGCCCATATGTTACCCGCGCGGCATATGTGCGATCCTGTTGAGAATCAACATTTTCAAAGTTACCCTGAAAAATACCCGCCTTGAATGTCACATCATTGGCCGCATAGCTGGCAGCGATCCCGATTTGCCGCGCAAGCGAGAAGGCATCGGTAAAAGAACCGCGCTCCATAAATGTCTGATAGCGGGCAGAGGTTTCTTCTTCTAATGAATTCGGCGTTTTAAATTGACCAACGGTTAATGAAATTGGTTTGAGGTTCCACTGAAGATACGCATCTTTAATTTCAGATGCGCCGCCTATCAGGTCGACTTCAAACTTGTATTTAACATCCCTAAAGACAACGCCTTCGACACCAAGGCGCGCAGTGCGAAATTCTGTGGCATCTACTTTTTCACCATCAAGAGAGGTGCCAGCAGAATTTTTAACAGAAATATTGGCGTAATCTGTAAAGATGCGGCCCCGAATTTTCATTTTGAATTTGCCATCCGCGCTGGATAATTCAGGAGCGCCTTTCCATTTGACTTTTAAATCAGGCGCTTTTTTGGCCGCCTCTTTCTTTTCAAGTTCCTCAATCTTTTTGCTTAAGTGATCAATTTGTGCTTTCAATTCCTGCAAAGTCTGCGCAGAAGCTACAGGCGAAAATGCCACACTACAGAGGGCTGTTGCGGCGAATAAAGCAATAACGGGTTTCCTCATCTTCATTTCCTTTTAAAGACATAAATAATTCTGATTCTACGTTCAGATGACAACCTAATAAAACGCCACCTTCAGATCATTAATATCCAAGATTTATGTCATCAAAATGTACTTTTTATTACATAAAAGTTACATAACAAACACACATCTTTTAAACAGGTCTTCTTAAAAAAAAATTAAACACCGTCATTTATCTTCGGCGATAGAGTGGGACATCCTCATCCGAGGAAGTTTGATATTTGATGGAAAAATCGTCAAAAGCCTCTAATGCGTCCACGATATCGCGGCCAGACTTGATCTCATAGGCGTTGAAACCACAGCGCTGCAAATAAAACAGTTGATCCCGCATGATGTCGCCTACGGCGCGGATTTCTTTTTTATACCCGAGCCGGTCGCGCAGTATTTTTGCCATGGAATAGCCTCGGCCATCCGCAAAAGTTGGAAAATTTATCGCGATCAAATCAAAATGATGCAAATCATCTTTAATATCACTCAACATGTCATCCGGCTCAAGTTGAAGGCCGATATTACGGCCTGAAAAATCCATTTCCTGCCATAGATCAAGAGAAACGATGAGATTGCCTTCCGGCAAGTCGCCTTCCCCTGAATAATGAGTCCAATTATCTTCAATGATGGCTTTGTCTTTAATTATTTGCATAAAGCTGCTCCTTAAAAGGGCTCATTCCCAACCGGCGGTAGGCGGCAAGAAAGTCTTCCCCCTCTTCCCGAAGGCGCGTATATGTTGACAGAATATTTTTCAAAGCCGGAATGATTTCATCCTGATCAAACCCTGGACCAATAATTTTACCAATAGAGGCATCATCACCCGCCGATCCCCCAAGGGTAATCTGATAAAGCTCCTGACCCTTTTTATTCACGCCCAAAATACCAATATGACCCACATGATGATGACCGCAGGCATTAATGCAGCCCGACATCTTTAATTTAAGCTCGCCAAGGTCATATAAATAATCCATGTCATCGAAGCATGTGGTTATTTTATCCGCAATGGGAATTGACCTTGCGTTGGCCAACGTGCAAAAATCCAATCCCGGACAACAGATCATATCTTGCAGGGTGCCAATATTCGGCTCGGCAAAGCCCACATCTTTCAAAGCTTGCCACACCTGATATAAATCGTCTTTTCTGACATCTGCAAACACAAGATTTTGCTCGTGGGTCGACCTGATCTCGCCAAAGCTGTAGTCATCTGCGATATCTGCGACCGACAACATCTGTTCATCGGTAATATCCCCCGGCGGCACCCCAGGCTTTTTAAGGGATAAATTGACAATGGCATAGCCGGATTTCTTATGCGCCAATATATTCTGCTTAACCCATAAAGAAAAATCTTTATCATCCTGAAGATGCTGATTAAATGCGTCACTTTGGTCAGGCAAGTCCAAATAATCAGGATCTGTAAAATGGGCCGCAACCCGTTCAATCTCTGCCATATCCAATGGGACAGCGCCCTCTTGCCTTAAGGCCGCAAATTCCATTTCCACAAGTTCAGTAAATTTTGGCAGTTTAAGCTCATGAACCAGAATTTTGATACGCGCTTTATACTTATTGTCCCGGCGGCCAAACTGGTTATAGACGCGCATAATCGCCTCGGTATAAACCAGCAGGTCTTTTTCCGGCACGAATTCATTGACCAGCTTGCCAATCATCGGGGTTCGGCCCATCCCGCCGCCCACATAAACCTTGAAACCAACCTCACCGGCATTATTTTTCACCGCGCGGTAGCCAATATCATGAAACAGAATAGCGGCCCTGTCTTGCGCAGCGCCCGTAAAGGCAAATTTAAACTTGCGCGGCAAATAGGCAAATTCGGGGTGAAATGTCGACCATTGGCGCATAATTTCCGCATAAGGACGCGGGTCAACGATTTCATCCTGTGCCACGCCCGCAAATTGATCCGCGCTGATATTTCGAATACAGTTACCGCTGGTTTGGATTGCATGCATCTGTACTGAGGCCAGATCATCCAGAATATTTGGCACATCTTCCAGCTTCGGCCAGTTAAATTGTATATTCTGCCGCGTGGTCATATGGCCATATCCGCGATCATATTTTGTGGCAATATGAGCCAGCATGCGCAATTGACGGGACGACAATAAACCATAGGGCACGGCAACCCGCAGCATATAGGCCTGTATTTGCAGATAAAGACCATTTTGCAGGCGCAATATACGGAATTCATCCTCTTTCAATTCACCGGAAAGGCGTCTTTTTACCTGTCCCCTGAATTGAACAACACGTTCATCAACAATTTGCTGATCATTTTCATTATATTGATACATTTGGCCTAACCCGGTTTGTTAAGTAGCACACGTATTTCACAGTTAAAATATGTGTAATTTTATATTCTACATATACATATACGCTATTCAAAAAGAAATACAAGGGAATCGATTTTTTTTTGGGTGCGGCCCAACCCTGTTCACGCATAAGGAAATATTAGATATAAATAATATATAAACAAGAAATTAACTGTTTATAAAGGAATGCAGGCTAATAATATAGATGTTAAACATTTTCCTCCCCAGACTTGGGCGGTCTCCATAGATGAGCCGCCCATTTTTTTATGCAAATACCCTAAAATCAAAATTGCCTCTATATATAAGCAATGACGAGAGCTATAGTGCGGTATATTTCCCAGTTATGAATAATGGCGAGACTTATTGAATGGCCCGCAGCGCCGCCTTTCCGACATACCATCTTGAAAATGAAATTAAAGGGCTTGTCTGCGGCGTTGATGAGGTCGGGCGCGGCCCATGGGCGGGCCCCGTGATCGCCGCCGCTGTTATTTTGGCGCCGGGTAATATTCCCGAAGGCATAAATGACAGCAAAAAACTGACGGCAAAAAAAAGAAACGCCCTTTACCCCGTTATCATGGCACAGGCCCATGTGGGTTTTGGAGAGGCAAGTGTAGAGGAAATCGATAACCATAATATTCTGCAGGCAACCCTCCTTGCCATGCAGCGCGCCGTGGCTGATTTACCTCTAAAGCCGGATCATGCTTTGGTGGATGGCAACCATCTTCCGAGACTGATATGCCCCGCGTCGCCGGTCATAAAAGGCGATAATATTTCACTTTCCATTGCCGCAGCATCAATAATCGCAAAAGTAACGCGTGACAAATTGATGCAGGATTTAAGTGAAATTTACCCCGAATATGGCTGGGCGAGCAACGCAGGATATGGTACCCAGCAACATGCAAAAGCACTAAGCCTTGTAGGTCCGAGTCGTTTTCACCGTAAATCCTTCGCTCCCATTCGCAACCTTCTTTCTCAAGGAATCATCATAAGAGATTGATTCAAATAAAAAAAATAACTTGACGAGATTCCTTTTTTGATTCAGAATCACCACATGCAAATCATAAAAAGTATGAATTTAAAAAAAACTGAGAGTCAAGATTAAATGAAGTCGTCTAAAAAAATATTGGCTAAAAAAACAAAAGCCGTCACGAAAAATACTGAATATGCGGACTTACCCCTAAATCAAATTTTACAGGGAAACTGTATTGAGTTAATGAATAGTCTGCCCGAGAAGTCCGTTGATGTTATTTTTGCTGACCCGCCGTATAATATGCAGTTAAAAGGCGACCTTCATCGACCCGATAACTCCCATGTCAGTGCCGTCAACGACGAATGGGATAAATTTGACAGCTTTGCGGTTTATGACAAATTTACGCACGAATGGCTGACTGCGGCGCGCAGGATTCTTAAAGATACCGGCACTATCTGGGTCATTGGCAGCTATCATAATATTTATCGTGTCGGCTCAATATTGCAGGACATTGGCTATTGGGTACTCAATGATATTATATGGCGTAAAACCAATCCCATGCCCAATTTTCGCGGCACGCGCTTTACCAATGCCCATGAAACACTGCTCTGGTGTAATAAGGGCGAAGGTTTCAACAAATATACTTTCAATTATGATGCCATGAAAGCCTTGAACGAAGATATTCAAATGCGTTCTGACTGGGTGCTGCCGATCTGTTCCGGCAAGGAACGCCTGAAAGTGAACGGCCATAAAGGACATTCAACACAAAAACCGGAATCTCTCCTGTACCGCGTATTATTATCCTCAACAAACAAAGGGGATGTCGTCCTTGATCCTTTCTTCGGGTCTGGCACCACAGGTGCCGTTGCAAAAAAACTGGGCCGTAATTTCATCGGTCTTGAAATGGAAAAAAAATATATCAGCCTTGCCACAGACCGCATCAATATGGTTGAGCCACTTGATGATGAGGCCATGGAAATCACCCCGGCCAAACGCGCCCAAACCCGCATACCATTTGGCAATCTGGTGGAAAATGGCATGATCAAAGCGGGAACCATTCTGATGGACCCGAGCAAAAGACATATGGCCAAAGTACGGGCCGACGGGACAATTATCAGCAAATCCGATAAAGGGTCAATTCATCAAGTCGGTGCGCGCGTGCAAGGCGCGCCCTCTTGTAATGGCTGGACCTTCTGGCATATGGAAGTCAAAAACAATCTGATTTCCATCGATACATTGCGCCAGCAAGCCCGCGCGGCAATGCATTAAGCTAAACTCATAAAAAATATAACTATAATAAACTCTGGTAAAACTAACCCGCTTTCATAATTGAAGGCGGGTTTTTCCTTTTTACGAGAGTTTGTCTTGATTTCGCAGATAACCCTCTTTACTTTCTATCAGTGTGCCGACCCTCAATAGCTATTCGTGAATGGACAATCCCTTGAGCATCCCCAAAAATAATATCCCAAGATTTCATTTAGCCTTCCCTGTTACCGACCTGGAAGAGGCCAGGCGTTTTTATACCGGCGTCCTTGGCTGCAAATTGGGACGCGAGAGCGATAACTGGATTGACTTTGATTTCTATGGTCATCAAATTGTGGCGCATTATAATGAAGTAATACCAGAATGCCCGACCAGTCTGGTTGAGGGCAAACAAGTCCCAACGCGCCATTTTGGGCTTTTGCTTCGGCGGGATGATTGGCAACAATTGGCGGGCAGATTGACCGCTCTGAACATCGACTTCTTAATCGCCCCCCATATCAGATTTGAAGGGGAGGCAGGTGAACAGGCAACCATGTTCATTCAGGATCCTTCGGGCAACGGGATTGAATTTAAATCTTTCGCTTCCGATGATGACATTTTCGCAACCAGTTGAAATTGAGGAAAAATGACCCTATTAATTCTCATGCCGGGCCAGGATAGCGGCGCGCTTTTAAATGCCCTTAAAGCAAGTGATCCTGACCTTGATGTAAGGCTCTGGCCAGAAATCGGCAATATAGAAGATATTGACTATGCTATTCTCTGGAACCACCCTTCTGGAGAATTGCTTAAATATCCCAATCTTAAAGTCATCGCCTCATATGGCGCAGGGGTCGATCATATTTTTAAAGACCAAAGCCTGCCGCCGCAGATTATCGTAACCCGGCTAGTGGATAACGCCTTGACCCGGCAGATGTCTGAATATATTGCCGGCGTTATTCAGAACCATCGGCTTCGCCTCACCGAATATCGGGAATATCAAGCCGCCGGTGTCTGGGCCCCAAAAGAAGTCCGCCCCGGGAAAAAAATCTGCTTGCTGGGTCTGGGAAATATTGGCCGGCATGTTGCGCAATATCTGACCACTATCGGCATGACCGTCTGTGGATGGAGTCAAAGCCCCAAGAATATTGATCAGGTAACCAGTTTTCATGGGCCGGAAACATTAACCAAGGCCGCCAACGATGCGGATTATATTGTCTGCCTGCTGCCCCTCACCCCCAAGACGGAGAATATTCTGGATGCCGGATTATTCAATAACGCTAAAAAAGGGGCCTATCTCATCAATGCCGGGCGCGGCGCTCATTTGAATGAAAGTGATCTGCTGGATGCCCTCTATCAGGGCCAGCTTGGCGGCGCTTGCCTTGATGTTTTCAGGACAGAGCCTCTGCCGGATGATCATCCTTTCTGGCGGCATCCAAAAATTGCGCTAACCCCCCATATTGCCAGCCTGACAAATATTGAGCAGGCCGCCGCGCAGTTCCTTGCAAACTACTATAATATGAGAAATAATACCCCCCTCATCAACAAAGTAGATGCCCAAAAAGGATATTAGCCCCAAATGCTGTGATTACTATGTGAATAATCGTTGCATAGACTATATCAAACTGTTAGTTTTCGCGCGAAACAGATCGTTCTTTAAAAGGTTGAAAAATGAAAATTGATGGTAACAACATTCGTCCCGGTAATATCATTGAACACCAAGGCGGCCTTTGGCTTGCCATCAAAACCGCCCATACCCAACCCGGCAAAGGCGGGGCTTACCTGCAGGTTGAACTTAAAAATCTCAGGGATGGCCGTAAACTTAACGAACGCTTCCGTTCTTCTGAAAAGGTCGAACAGGTTCGTCTGGAACAAAAAAATCATTCCTTTCTATTTGAAACGTCCGGCATGTATACTTTCATGGATACTGAAACATACGAGCAAGTGGAATTAAGCGCAGAATTAATCGGCGATAAGACCGCCTTCCTGCAGGATGGGATGGAAGTGGTTATCGAATTTCATGATGGTTCAGCATTGGGCGTTAGTTTGCCTCAAAGCGCCATTCTGGAAGTTGTGGAAACAGAACCTGTTGTGAAAGGGCAGACTGCCACATCATCCAATAAACCAGCCATTCTGGACAATGGAACCCGCGTAATGGTGCCGCCCTTCGTTGGTGTTGGTGACAAGGTTGTCGTTAATATCGAAGAACGCACTTATGTGGAACGTGCCAAATAATTTAGCTAATAACCCAAGACACCTCGTGATTTATATTTTGAAGGATATCTCATATGGCTTTGAAATCAGCCGTAATTAACGTAATGGAAATGGCCGCCCAAAAAGCTGGCCGCAAACTTAATCGCGATTTTGGTGAAGTGGAAAATCTTCAGGTATCCCGAAAAGGGCCGGCAGATTTTGTTTCCGCCGCTGATTTGAAATCAGAAAAAATCATCAAAGAGGAATTATTCAAAGCGCGGCCCAATATTGCCTTTCTTCTGGAAGAAGAAGGCGAAATAAACTTAGGGGATGGCAGTGGGCGATGGATTGTTGATCCTTTAGACGGCACAACAAACTTCCTGCATGGCATCCCTCATTTCTGCATTTCCATTGCACTTGAGCAGAATGGTGAAATTACCGCCGGTCTTATTTACAATCCGATCACAGGTGAGACCTATTGGGCAGAAAAAGGGCGCGGTGCCTATCTTAATGACATGAAAATACGGGTTTCTGCGCGCCGGGATATGAAATATAGCCTCCTCGCCACGGGCATACCGTTCCACGGCACGGCAGGCCATAAATCATTCATTCACAGCATGGAAGCCATCATGGGAGAAGTCTCCGGCATTCGCAGATTTGGCTCAGCCGCGCTTGACCTTGCCTATGTCGCTTCCGGGAAATATGAAGGCTTTTGGGAATCTCACCTCAACAAATGGGATATTGCCGCCGGTATGCTGCTTGTCCGTGAGGCAGGCGGAAGTGTGACAACGTTTGACGGTAAAAATAAGGCTTATGAAACAGGGGAAATCCTTGCAACCAATAGCGTTATCCACGGCCCTCTGACACGTCTTCTGGCTCAAGGGCGCAAGACTGAGAAAAACGCAGGATAACCACGATTGTTAAACTAAGGGAATGGCGTAATTATATATTCAATCTCTTTCGCAATATGGATAGGTTTAGTCTCATTTGCCATAGCGCAGGCGAGCATGCCAGCAAACAACTTTGAAGAAAAACCATATTCCGAAAAGGAAATATTCCTGCAGGCTCAGGAATTAATGGATATCAAGCCTCTGCAGCTGTATTTCTTAAAAGACGATTATCAGCTTGGCCATAATACGCGATCAATGATCCAAAAATGGGCCAAGCGCATAAGGCGTTATAACGTCCCCATCTATATCCACAGCCTTAGCTCTATCCCCAATGGAATACGCAATCTGACGGATGATACGGCAAATCATGAAGCAATACGTACCGCACTTAATCGGGGATTAATCATTAAAAGCCTTTTAGAGCGCCATGGCATTGCCAAAAATCAACTTATAATAAAAACAGTCCCCCCAAAAAATATGCAACCCGGCAATAAACTCAAAGATATGATTATCATTACAACCCGCAGAGATTAACGTATATTGATCGGCGGCTTAAAAGAGATACGACGCCTTAATATTGCCTAACTAATTCTTAGACTCTTCCGTGTTGCCCTGATATTATCAACATGGAATTAGGGAAGAAAACATAAAAGGACCTGTTCGGCATGACCCGACCTCAGAAGTATCTCACAAGAATTACGCTTTTTCTTATACCCGTCATATTATTATCATTCTTTCTATACCCGCAGTTAGAAGGTGCCTTTATCACAAACCCGGGGCTAAATGGGTTGATTGCGGCGGTCTTGCTCATTGGCATTATCTTTTCAACCCGCCAGATCACCATGCTTTCTCCATCAGTGGAATGGATCAAAAGCTTCCGAAAAAGCGAAACCTCTGAGATCCCGGGAGATGCACCAAACCTCATTGCGCCAATGGCTACAATGATGGGGGAGAATGATCGCAAATTATCTTTATCTGCCCTTTCCATGCGCACCATCCTTGATGGCATTGCCGCCCGTATGGACGAAGGCCGCGAGATAACCCGTTATTTCATCGGGCTTTTGATTTTTCTTGGGCTGCTCGGCACCTTCTGGGGGTTGCTCGGGACAATTGGTTCCATTAAAGATACCATCAATAATCTGACCGTCGGCTCCAATGATATTGGTGTTTTATTCGAAGATTTAAAAGAGGGCCTCGCGGCCCCGCTCGGCGGCATGGGCACGGCGTTCAGTTCTTCGCTATTCGGTCTCGCCGGTTCTGTCGTGCTTGGTTTCATTGACCTTCAAGCCGGCCAGGCACAATCCCGTTTTTTTAATGATCTTGAGGACTGGCTCTCCAGCGTCACAAAATTATCCAGAGGAAGCAGTCTTGATATAGACGTCGGCGATACTTCCGTGCCAGCTTACGTTAGCGCCCTTTTGGAGCAATCCGCAGATAGTCTGGACAACCTTCATAATGTCATATCCCGCAGCGAAGAAAGGCGCAATGAAGTTAATACAGCCATGTTAAATTTATCAGAACAGCTTGCCACATTATCCGATAGCCAATCGGGCATGCGGTCTGTTCTGAAACAAATGCTTGAACTATTTTCAAGTCAGAATGCCGGTGAAGAAGATAAAATTCAGGTCAAACATCTGCGCAATATTGACGTACAGATTAAATATCTGATTGAAGAAACCATCAAAGGTCAAAACCAGTTCAACGATACCCTGAAATCAGAATTCAAGCTTTTAGCCCGCACCTTGGGCGGTATAGTTGATAGAACAGCTATGGATACTGATCTGCCTGAAGGCAGCATATCTGAAAAAGAACAACCGCCAGAAAAACGTGATACCAAGGTCATTCAGGACTCTATGGACTATGATATGCCTACCCCAAAACCCAAGGGAAATAAAAAACCGCTCATCACCACTGGCAAAAAGCTGACCGCCAGAAAGGATGACTGATGCCGCTTTTGCGTAGAGGCCGACGGCCCGGATCCGGCACGGATAATACCTGGCCGGGTTTTGTTGATGCCTTGAGCACCATGCTGCTCGTGATTATATTTTTATTGTCAATTTTTATGCTCGCACAATTCTTTTTAGGACAGGCCCTATCAAGTAAAGAAGATATATTGGACAAGTTACGGGCCGAAATCTTCGACCTTCAGGATAGTTTGGCCATTCAGGAACAAATTAATAATGACCTTAATGTTGAATTCAATCGCCTGTCTTCCAATCTTCAGGAAGCCAATATTTCCAAAGAAGACCTCGCAGCCCGGATCATAGAATTAGAGTCAGATCTTGCCGATGCAGAAGGCCGGGGGACGCGCGTGAAAAGAAGCCGTGATGATCAGGTTCAAATCATCCGTGATTTGGAAAAAAGATATCGGGAATCAACAGCGACACTGGCACGGGAGAAAGAATTAACCCATGCTGCAAATCGTAAAATTGACTTGCTCAATCATCAATTAACCAGTTTGCGCAAGCAGCTTTCTGTCCTTAATGCCGCCTTGGAAGCGTCTGAGGCACGCGATAAGGAACAACGCGTATCCATTGAAAACCTCAGTCAAAGGCTGAATGCCGCCCTCGCCTCAAAAGTACAGGAACTCAGCCAGTTCCGATCCGAATTTTTCGGTCGTTTGAAGAAAATACTCGGCAACCGTTCTGATATTCGTATTCATGGCGATCGTTTCGTCTTCCAGTCAGAGGTGTTATTTTCCTCTGGTTCTGCCGTTCTTGGCACTGCGGGGCAAGGAGAAATGAAGGTGCTTGCCAGCGCGTTAAAGGAAATTTCGGCCAATATACCGGCCGGCGTTGATTGGGTTCTGCGGGTTGATGGTCATACCGATATTCTGCCCATCAGAACCCGGCAATTTCCCTCCAATTGGGATCTGTCGACGGCCCGGGCCTTATCGGTTGTGAAATATCTGATTTCCGAGGGAATACCGGCAGAAAGATTAGCCGCCACAGGGTTTGGACAATTTCACCCTCTGGATACAAGCAATTCACCGGAAGCCTTAAAGCGTAACAGACGAATTGAAATGCGGCTAACCCAAAGGTAATCCCTTTAACTTTCGCCAAACTGAAGTTTGTGGTATAATATATGGCGAGAACACAGAGAGCTTCAAAGCTTTATATTCAGCTCAGGAACCATTGTCGTGCGTATCTACGACAAGGTAGCGGAGATTACGCAACAGAGTGAGAAACATTGGTTCTATGACCTCTGGGGGCAGAATAAGGACGTTTGGCGGGTAGAGTTTCAAGTCCGGCGACCACACCTTAAAAAAATCGGGGTTGATGGCTTGGTAAACCTCCATGATTTTAAAGGCGATATCCTGCGGGAACTGGCCATAAACCACACCTCATTACGCCAGCCCACAGGTGATAGCAATCGGTCCCGTTGGCCCTATCATCCTTTGTGGCAAAGTCTGCTTACTGCTATCTCTCAAGAAACTCAAACAGGTTTGATTGAGACATTCCAACCAGAGAAAAGTCTGACCTATGTTCTCGACCATCAACTCCGGTCCCTTTACGGTGACTTAAAGGGCCTTGGCGCGTTACTGAGTGTAATGAAAGGAAAAAACGAACCGATAAGCTTGGAGAACATCATTGAGAAAATACCCAAGCTCTTGAAGAGCAAACACCATTCCATACTCTGGATCAATGACGTACAAAAACGCATGGATAAGCGGAGAATGGGCCAATGAAGAAAAGGCCTGCAGTACGTAATGGTATCAAGCACAGGGGATCAAACGATAATGCTCCTGATGCAAGTCAGTCTATTCAGGTCAGTTGCCTTTTACCTGAAAGCATGGGCATACTGTCCGGCGAGGCGGAACTTATTGCACGTTATCTTGGGGATATTCTCCCTATAACAGCCAATGATAACCAGTTGAAAGATTAGAAAGGGGATAATTAACATGGCAAAACGGGTTGCCGTCTATGTACGGGTTTCCACGGCCCGACAGGCCATGAATGATATTTCTATTCCAGATCAAATCAATCAGGCAAAAGCATACTGCCAGAAAAAGGGCTGGGAGATTGTTCGTACCTATATAGAACCGAGAGCCAGTCCCCGAAGCGACAAGAGACCCATCTTTCAGCAAATGATCCTTGAGGCCTGTTGTGATCCTTCCCCTTATGACATTGTTCTGGTGCATAGCCTGTCGCGGTTTTTCCGCGATCCTGTGGATCAAGGTTTATATAAACGCCGCCTTGAGGAACATGATGTTCTGCTCAAATCCATCACTCAGCATTTTGGCGATGGTCCGCAAGCTGACCTGATCCAGACAGTGATTGCCGCCTGTGATGCCCATAATTCTGCCGAAAATGCCAAGCATGTCAGCCGGATTTCCAACAAGCAGATTGACCGCTTCTCAGCTTCACTTCGGGATACGCTCAAAAATGGCCCCAAACAGTTCCGCAAGGAATATATGAGGTTGATCGTGAGCCATGTTGACGTTGACGAGAAGCAGATCAAAATTACCGGATCAAAGGCCGCTTTGGCCAGTGCTGTACAGGCAGATAAGTCCCTAAATAAAGAAGTTCCCGGTTTTGTACGGAATTGGTGCGCCCGACAGGATTCGAACCTGTGACCTACGGATTAGAAGTCCGTTGCTCTATCCAGCTGAGCTACGGGCGCCCTGTGTGTTTATTCTGCTTTATCATTATCCGCGATAGGCGAATACATCAGCGTAGGATTTAATTTTTATTTTTCTGGTCTTGGGTTCAATGACTTCAAAGGTGACATTATTTCGTTTGGCATAGGATACGGCAGCCTCTTTTGAAGCAAATTTCAATTGAATCTGGCCGTCCATATCAGATGAGCTGGTCCAGCCCATCAACGGATCAAGAGTTTTAGCCTTTTTTGCCGTATATTCCAAAATCCATTTCTTCGAATTTTTTGTGCCAGATTGCATGGCGTTTTGCGTTGGACAATAAATACGAGCTGTCATAACTTTCACCTAACGTTTATCTCACCTAATATTTATCAATATAAACATTTAATGTCTTTTATCCCAAAGATGGTTTAAGGGAAAGTTAAAAATCTCTTTCAAACCTCTTTTCTACTATTCACTGATGCAGCCGCATAGTTTATCCGGTACAAACGTGATTTTCCGATGTCAAAAAGCTCACAAAATCTTGACAATAAAAAAGCCGCCCTGCTGATACGGGACGGCTTTTTTATTATACTAATTTAATGGTCGGGGAGACAGGATTTGAACCTGCGACCCCCTGTACCCAAAACAGGTGCGCTACCAGGCTGCGCCACTCCCCGACTGGATTAAATCAGCGTGCTAGGCTTAATACAAGAAGC
>JAJRQU010000123.1 GCA_024280095.1 Alphaproteobacteria bacterium
ACGGGTTTTATTCTTCACCATCATGATCATGGTCGAAATGATGTTAAATACCGCCACCAGAATAATGAAGGACAATATGATAAACATCACATTTCGTTCCACCTGCAGCGCATTAAAAAAGCTCTGGTTCAAAATACGCCAATCAATCAACCGCCCGCCGGGGCCAAACTGGCGGGTCACCTGCTCACCCTCATCCAACATCTTGGTGATCATGTCGGGATGAGTCAGGATAATCTCCAAGGCCCCGGCCTCATCGCCATATTGAAAATAATTTTGGGCCTGTTTTAAAGGCATGAAGAAATAACTGGTATCATAATTATATTCCCCAACTTCAAAAATTGCCTTGATTTGATAATTGGCGATGCGCGGCACGGTGCCAAAGGGCGTAACCCGCCCGCGCGGGCTGACCAAAGTGACCAGATCACCCACCCCAAGATCATATTTATCGGCAAGCCTTTTGCCTATGATAATATCATTATCACCCTGACCATATTCCGCCAGAGACCCAACCTTGATATTTTCCGAAATCAAGGTCATCTGCTGCAAATCATCGGCCCGTACGCCGCGCACCAGGGCGGGAACGCTATAGCTGCCAAAGGTTGCCAGCGCATGCCCTTCAATGATGGGCAAAACCTTGGTCACATTGTTGATCTGTTTCAGTTTTGCCGCCGCATCGTCATAATCGCTCATGCGCCCGCCCGCAGGCTGATACAGCATATGGCCATTAAAACCGATGACCTTGCTGAGTAATTCTTCGCGAAAGCCATTCATCACAGACATGGTCACAATCAGCACCATAACCCCGATAGCAATGCCAAGCAGGGAGAAAAGCGCGACCAAAGTGACGAAACCTTCATTGCTTCTGATTTTCAGATAGCGAAAGGCCACCATCCACTCATAGGTTTTAAACATGGCTTATGCCCCCAGCTTGCTAATGGCATCATCCAAGGTCAGTTCCTGCCTGTCCCCGGTGGCCCGGTTTTTCAGCTCGACCAAGCCATTTTTCAAGCCGCGCGGCCCGACGATCAATTGCCAAGGCAGACCAGCCAAATCCATATCGGCGAATTTGCCGCCGGCGCCCATGTCGCGGTCATCATATAAAACCTCAACAGATTTATCCGTCAGCCGCTGATAAATGTCATCGCAAGCCGCCGCGCAGGCCTCATCCTTAATACGCAGGTTAATCAATCCTATTTTATAAGGCGCGACCACTTCGGGCCAGATAATGCCGTTTTCATCATGATTGGCCTCTATCAACGCCCCCACAAGGCGCGACACACCAACGCCGTATGATCCCATCTCAACGGACACGAGATTGCCGTCCGGCCCGGTGACCTTGGCATTCATGCTTTCGGAATATTTGGTGCCAAAAAAGAAAATATGTCCCACTTCGATGCCCTTTGCACGCCGGAGGTTTTCCGGGGCAACAGGACAATTGTCCGCATCATGTTTTTCTTCTTCCATGGCATAAAGGCTTTGCAGTTTTTCAATAGTCTGCGCCTCAATATCACCGGTCAGGCTCGCCAGATCAAAATCCTCAATCGCCTTGTCATAATAAAGCGTGCTTTCGCCGGTTTCAGCCAAGATCTGAAATTCATGGCTCAAGTCACCGCCGATGGCGCCGGTATCCGCGCGAACAGGTATGGCCACAAGCCCAAGTCGGGCAAAGGTCCTCAGGTAAGCCACATACATTTTATTATAGGAAATACGGCCCGCTTCCTCGTTCAAATCGAAACTGTAATTATCTTTCATCAAAAATTCACGCCCCCGCATGATCCCAAAACGCGGGCGAATTTCATCGCGGAATTTCCACTGAATATGATAAAGCATCAAAGGCAGATTTTTATAGGATTTCACATTACTGCGGAACAGGTCTGTGACCATTTCCTCATTGGTTGGCCCATAGAGCATCTCGCGGTCATGACGATCCGTTATCCGCAGCATTTCCTTGCCGTAAGCCTCATAACGGCCACTTTCCTGCCAAAGCTCCGCCGGTTGGATCGTGGGCATCAATATTTCCTGCGCCCCGGCTCTATCCTGTTCTTCCCGAACAATCTGCTCAATTTTACGCAGTACCCGCAGGCCCATGGGCAGCCATATATAGATACCCGCGCTGGTTTGCCTGATCAATCCCGCCCGCAGCATCAACCGATGGGAGGTGACCTGCGCATCCGCCGGATTTTCTTTAAGGGTGGGCATAAATAAGGATGAAAGACGCATAATAAAACCTTGTATGTCATATAATCTAAGCAAAATACTAACTGTATATTTTATAGACGGATCACGCCATTATGAACAGGCTTTTAATGCCCGGCAATTATCTTTTAGCTGTAAAATGACTTTTACGGGGAGGGTTTTTTATTTTTTACGCAAAACTTATATAATTCCGCCTGACTTTTACCGCCAAGCGGCTTACCATCAAGCGTGACCTTGCCATCCTTCACAATGATCTGGCCCAAATTCAGATAACCGAGCAAGCCGGGATGTTCCTGAAACTGTTTTTGCGCATTTGCACTGCCCCGATTTTCTTTGGCCACGTCGAGAATCAACTGAAAAATAATTTTATCTTTGAGGCCAAGGTCAGGGCTTTCATATAAATCAGCGGATTTAACGGGCTTGCCGCGCACATCCACACCGCCCTTATATGATACGTCATCTGCGGGAATATGTTCCATTAATATGCGACAGGATTCAACCGTTATATAAGCCTCTCTTTCATCTGAAGCACTTGAAAATATTAACATTTTGTTAATAAATACCGTTGCAAAAATACATCGCCATATGGTTTTTTCTCTTATAAGTCGCATAAAATAAGCCCTTATCTATCATTGTCTATCCTAATAGACTTGTGACATTTTTGTAACAATACCGTAAAAATTTATCCAGACAGGTTATTTGTTGATGACAACAAGTATCCGCTCCCCTATTGTCCAATGCGAACGTGAGGCTCAAGTCTCGGGAGGGAAAAATCTACACCACACCAACAGCACGTCGAATAAAAAATAAATAAAATAAAAAATAATAGTTTTCGTGATTAATATTCGACTAATGATAATATATTAAAAAAATATATAGAAAAAAGCAAGGCTTACAGGCCTTGCTTTTTTTTGCCTGTTTGCCGCCCGAATATACTCAATAAGAAAATACTCAATAACCGGAAGCCTGCCCGTCTTTTCGCATTTCTGACGCCCCCTTATAAACCCCCAGTTTCTCATCCCATAGAATCATTTGATAGCCGCCGTAACCGCCTTTGCCGACCTTGACCGTATGTCCGCGCCGCCGCAGTTCCTCTATAACTGTATCTTCAACGCCAGATTCCACATTCAAAATACCGCCGGCTTTCATCACCTCCCCTGTTGGCTCACTTGAGCCGTCATGGCGGTAGCGTGCCACGTCACCGGCCTCCTGAACATTCATCCCGAAATCAATCATATTCGTCATGATCTGGGCATGGCCCTGTGGCTGCATGCCGCCGCCCATGAGACCGAAACTCATCAGAGGCTTTCCATCTTTCATAACAAAGGCCGGAATGATTGTATGAAACGGCCTTTTGCCCGGCGCATAAACATTGGGATGGCCTTTTTTCAGGGTGAAGAGCTGCCCCCGATCCTGAAGCATGAAACCCAGTCCGTCCGGCACCAGACCAGAGCCCATGCCCCGGTAATTACTTTGAATCAGGCTAACCATCATGCCGTCCTTATCGGCCACCGTCAGATATATGGTATCGCCGTCCCTAAGCACATCTGGATCTGGATATTTGACCTCATTAATGACACGATCCATGGCGATCATTGCTCGGCGTTCAGCGGCATATTCCTTTGATAGCAGACGATCAAGAGGCGCGTCATAATAATCCATATCCGCATAGAACCTCGCCCGATCCTCAAAGGCAAGCTTCTTTGCCTCCGTATGAACATGCAGATAATCGGCGCTATTATGCCCCATGGCCTTAAGGTCATAACCTTCCAGTATATTCAGCTGCTGCAAGGCGGCAATGCCTTGCCCATTAGGCGGCAACTCAAAAACATCATAACCCCGGTAATTAATTGATAAAGGCGTCACCCATGTGCTTTTATGAGCTGCCAAATCTTCCCTGCGCAAAGCCCCGCCGATACGCCTCATATAGCTGTCAATAGTAGCCGCGATTGGCCCGTTGTAAAAGGCCGCCCGCCCGCCTTCTGCAATCATGGAGAGGCTATTGGCAAGGTCTGGATTCTGAAAAATCTGTCCTTCAACGGGCGGTATGCCGCCCGGAAAATAGGTCTTCAGGAAATTTGCCGTTTCTTCTACCCCCGATTTGGGATCCAGATAACGCGCGCCAGCCATTTTCATATAATAAGCAATCAATTGGGTCAGCGGAACCCCTTCGCGCGCATAAGATATGGCCGGTGCCAGATTTTCCGCCATGGATAATTTGCCAAATTTCCCATGAAGCTCATACCAGCCATCCACCGTCCCCGGCACCGAAACCGGCAGCGATCCATAGGGCGGAATATCTGATCGTCCACGCCTTTTTAATTCTGCGGCAAGATCATCATAGCTCAGTCCCATGGGCGAGCGGCCAGACCCGTTCAAGCCATAGAGTTTCCGGCTTTCAGGATCCCAGACAATGGCATATAAATCACCGCCAATGCCGTTTCCCGTGGGCTCCATCAAGCCGATGGCCGCATTGGCCGCAATGGCGGCATCAACGGCTGAACCGCCTTTTTTCAAGATATCCAACGCCACTTGCGTCGCCAGAGGAATACTGGTCGCGGCCATGCCGTTCTTTGCGATAACCTGTGATCGCGTGGCGAATTGCGCCCCCACATTCCGGTCCCCCCGATGGGACTGCGACCATTTGTTATCCGTGGCTGCATTTTTTTTAACGGTTGTGTCCAGAGTCATATTTGCCACCATCTGCTTTTTGTCGCCTTCTTCTGCCCATGACGAAAATGGCAGAAAAGCCAGAAGCCCTGCAAACACTATAACCTTGAGTAGATTTTTCATCAGCTATCCCTGTATTATAAATTTATAATTACCCGCCGTCAGGGACATATACTGGCAAAATAACTTTCATAAAGCAAGCAGGCTGTATATGGTCGTAAACTCATAAAATAAGGGAAATACCAATGAATAAATTCTTTCTTCATAAAATATCGGGCGTAATAATAATCGTCCTTGCATCACTGTCATCAACATTTGCCGCGTCAAAAGACGAAGCCGCAATCACACAGATCATTTTTGACCTGAAAGACGGTTGGGAAAAGGGTGATGGCGCGCCTTTCCGCCAGAATATACTGGATTTTGACGGTTTTCGCAGCATTGAAAGCGGCGGGCAGAATACCCCGCTGGATGACCTGATCAAGAGGCATGTGGAGCCGGAGAAAACCGCATTGGAATATCTGACCATTGATATTTCAAATATCGAAATTAATTTTGAAAAGGATTTTGCCTGGGCTATCGCCGACCAGCGCGTGAAAGGCAAGGTCAGAAAAAATGGGAAAACATTTGATAAGGGCGGCTATCAGACCTATCTTTTCCGGCTTATTGAGGGCAACTGGAAAATTGTTCACAGCCATTCATCTTCCAGAGATTACAACCCGAAAAGACATGGGACGGCCAAAGCCATGAAATAACCATCCTTGAAATACACAAGCAATCCTATCGCGCCTGCCCCTCAGAGGGCATGGCCCGAAGTCTGTCCACCAGAGCCTCAAGGCCGGCAGCCTCGGCAAAATCGGCGGCTGTTCTGTTGTCGTCTGATTTCACAGATACATCAGCCCCATATTCCAGCAGCATATCCACCACCGGCGCATTGCCAAGGCTGGCCGCCGCCATGAGCGGGGTATAGCCCCCGGCCTGAATCACATTGACTTTCGCACCGGCTTTTAACAATAGGCTGACAATAGGGCCTTGCCCGGCGACGCATGCGCTATGAAGGGGCCGAAGGTCAGACATGTTACCTGCATGAATATTCACATTTGCGCCCATTTCTATCAACAGGCTCGCCGCATTCAATGAGCCAAAAAAACAGGCCAGATGCAAGGCCGAAAAACCATCTCCGCTCAGATGATCAATATCGCTTTCTGCCTCAAGAAACCGCGCAAGTTCATCAGGCATATCAAGGGCCGCAAGATCAAATTGATCCAATTCCGGCCCCTGCTCGAGCAGTGCCTTGGTCAGGTCATATTTGGCCAGATAAAGCGTAAATAATATAGCCGAAACACCGTCAGAGCTGCGGCTTGAAGCCAGTGTTTTATCTTTTGCCAGAATGGCCCGAAGCTTCGCTTCGTCTGCCACATCAATGGCTTTGAACAGATCATCTCGTGACATACTATATCCTACTGGTTATATCCTACCGGTTAAATTGATATTCTGCCATACCTTGGCGCGCCAATTCGTCAGCCTTTTCATTACCGGGATCACCGTTGTGACCCTTAACCCATTTCCAGGTGATGTCATGGCTTTCAACTTCGACGTCCAAAGCCTGCCATAATTCGGCATTTTTAACGGGTTTGCGGTTCGCTGTGCGCCAGCCGTTCTTTTTCCAGTTATGAATCCATTTGGTAATGCCGTCCTTGACATAGACACTATCGGTATAAAGGGTCACATGGCACGGGCCTTTTAAGGATTTCAGCCCCTCGATGGCGGCCATCAATTCCATTTGGTTATTGGTGGTCTCTGCCTTTCCGCCGGTCAATTCCTTACGATGTTTTCCAGAGATCAGCCAAGCGCCCCAACCCCCCGGCCCCGGGTTTCCGGAACAGGCCCCATCCGTATACATAACGACTTCTTTCATATATCCAATCCATATTCAAACAGGGGCCATATTAAATCAGGCCATATTCAGACGGATTTTCCACCGCCTGATGAAATTTAAGTTTAGCGATATATTCCGCCGGTTCCTTGACCTGCACCAAGGCGCCCGGAACCTGATTAAGCCAATCATAAAGCCGCGACAACAGAAAACGAAATGCCGCGCCCCGACATAAAATTGACAGAGCATCCTTTTCTTGAGCTGACAGGGGCCGCACAGTCTCATAGCCCCGCAACAGACGGTTTCCCTTGGTCACATTAAAGGCACCGTCACCTTCGAAACACCAGGCATTCATGCAGATTGCCAAGTCATAAACCAATATATCATTGCAGGCGAAATAATAATCAATCAGGCCGGAAAGCTCCCCACCCATAAAAAACACATTATCGGGAAATAAATCCGCATGTATAATCCCTTCGGGCAGGCCCGTTGGCCAATGGGCTTTCAAATAGGCCATCTCTTCAAGAAGCAGATCTTTCAGACCTTCCATAGCCTCATCGGCGCGATCACCGCATTGCGTGACGAGCTCTTGCCAACCATTAACCGACAGCGCATTCTTTCGTGTCAGGTCAAAATCCGCTGCGGCTTCGTGCATTTCTGCCAAGGCGCGGCCCAACTGATGACAATGTATATTTTTCGGCCTGTTTATGGACAGGCCGGGCAGAAAACTGATCAGCGCGGCTGGCCGGCCACATAGGTTTTGCAGAATATTTCCGCTTTTGTCCTGCACGGGCGCGGCGCAATTAACCCCCTTATGAACAAGATGATCCATCAGTCCCAGAAAGAACGGCAAGTCATTGGGATTAACCCGCTTCTCATACAGGGTTAAAATATAAGAATTCATACTGGTTTGAAGGATGTAATTGGTATTTTCAACGCCTTCGGCTATGCCCTTAAAAGAGACCACCGCTCCCACGTCATAACCGGCGATGAACGCGGCGATTTCTTCCGCATTAACAGGGGTGTAGACGGCCATTGTCAATTCTCCTTCGTCAATAAGGCCGGCAATTTAAACTGAACATTCTCTTCAACAGTCATAATCGTTTCGAGCGTAATGTTATAGCGCGCGCGAAAGGCCGCAATCACTTCTTCCACCAAGACTTCCGGCGCGGACGCCCCCGCAGATATACCAACATTACTCACCCCCCCAAGCCAGTCCCAGTCAATATCCGCCGCCCGTTGTATCAACAGGGATTTACAGCCTTCTCTATGGGCAACCTCCACCAGACGTTTTGAGTTGGAACTATTGGGTGCGCCGATAATCAGGACGGCCTCGGCCCTTGTCGCCAGCTCTTTAACCGCCCCCTGACGGTTGGTGGTCGCGTAACAAATATCCTCTTTCCTCGGGTCACTTATGCCGGGAAATTTTGCCTTAAGGGCAGCAATAATTTCTGCCGTATCATCCACGGACAACGTGGTCTGCGTGATATAGGCCACATTGGCCGTATCCGGCAAATCAAGCAAGGCCACATCTTCGGGCGTCTCCACAAGCGTGATCCGGCCCTTGGCGACCTGCCCCATAGTGCCCACGACTTCCGCATGGCCGGCATGACCGATCATGATAATTTCGGAGCCTGATTTCTCATGCCTCTCGGCTTCCCTATGCACCTTGCTCACCAATGGGCAGGTGGCATCCACATAAAGCATATTACGGCGGCGCGCCGCCTCGGGCACTGATTTTGGCACACCGTGAGCCGAAAAAACCACCGGCACGCCTTCGGGGACTTCATCCAATTCATCAACAAAAACAGCCCCGCGCTGCTTGAGCCCTTCGACGACAAATTTATTATGGACAATCTCATGACGCACATATACCGGCGCGCCGTATTTTTCCAGCGCGATTTCAACGATCTGAATTGCCCGATCCACCCCGGCGCAAAAGCCCCGGGGGTTGGCAATAAAAACATTCATATCTTTTGTCATACGTAAATATACTTTTAAAAAAATCTTGGATTTATTTACGGCTACCTATCATATCCCGGCAGCTAAGACACAAAACATAAGCATGGTTTGGATCGTTCAACTGACCGAATATGGACAGGCTATCCAGAATTTTTGCCGCCAGAATATCTTGCGGGCTGGTTGTCTTTGCCAGCAACATCGCCCCAACCGCTGCATTTCGCTCCATGATATCTGCTATGAGCTTCATCTCCCACGGAACTTTATCTTCCCAGAAGGCTATTCTATAATCTGTTATTTCGGCGCGCGCGGCGGCTGATGCCACGGCATCTTCAAAATTGCCAAGCTTGTCAACCAGACCGAGTTCCAGTGCCCGGCTTCCGGTCCAGACGCGCCCCTGACCAACCTCATTCGCCTGTTCCACGGTCATGTTGCGGCCTTCGGAAACGATTTTCAGAAATTTATCGTAAATATTTTCAACGCTGCTTTGAACGATAACCTTGATTTTTTCGGGTAAAGGTCTGCTGACCCCCGCACCTGAAAGAGGTGTTGTGCCCACACCGTCCGTCGTGATGCCAATGGCCGCCATGGTGCCTTCAAAATTCGGGATGGCCCCAAAAACGCCGATGGAGCCTGTGATGGTGGTTGCCGAAGCCCATATTTCATCGGTATTGGCCGAAACCCAATAGCCGCCAGATGCGGCCACTGATCCCATGGAAGTCACAACTGGCTTGCCCGCTTTTTTCAATAAAAGAACTTCCTGCCGAATTAATTCAGAGGCAAACACGCTGCCGCCGGGGCTATCGACGCGCAGGACAATGGCTTTCACCTTATCATTCAACCTTGCTTCGCGCAGGTGACGGGAAACCGTCTCCCCGCCAGCGGTGCCCTGTGGCTGATGGCCATCCATAATCGTGCCATTGACATAGACCACGGCTATCATAGATTTTGCCGGCAAGCCACCATGCGTATTTGCGGCCAAATACGCATGGTGGCCAATGGTTTTATCTTTTAATTCCGCGCTTTTGGCCCCTAATTCTTCTGCCACAAATTCCCGCCACTCTGCGCGTGTTTTTAAACCGTCCACCAAGCCATATTGCATGGCAAGCGCCGCCATATCACCTTTTAAATTCACAAGATCGGCATCTACTCTGTCGAAATCAGACATTAAACTATTGGCTATTAAATCACGTTGTTGCTCAACATTCTGCGTATATTCCGCCCATAGGTCACCGATCAATGCAAGGTTCGCTTCTTTTGCGGCCGGTGACATATCACTGCGAATAAAAGGTTCCATGGCTGATTTATATTTTCCGACCCGGAATAGCTGCATTTCTGCCTTGATTTTATCAAGAAATCCCTTGAAGTAACTCTGATAAGACCCATAACCATCTAGCAGAATAGCCCCATAAGGATGCAAATATATTTCATCGGCATAAGAGGCAATCAAATATCCTGACTGACTGAAACTATCACCGTAAGTGACAATTTTTTTGCCTGATTGCCGGAAACGGGACATGGCATCGCCAATATAATGTAATTTTGAGGGCAAGGCCCCCGCCATTTTATTGATGTCGATAATCAACAGGGTGATCCTGTCGTCTTCTGCCGCAAGATCTATGGACTTAATCACATCCCTGAGAATCGTTTGTTTTTGCGGCTTGCCGCCTGCCACAGCCTGCAAAGGCGAATCATTATATTTTTTTTGTTCCTGTATGACCCCTTCCAATGACACCACCAGCGCCCCATGTTCCGGCACCGTTATTTTATCGCCTTTAAACATTGAAACGCCAATGAATAAAACCAAGGCCATGAATAATAATGTGCCCACCACAGACTGAAATTTTCGAAAATATTTCCAAAATACTTTAAACACCCATCCAATAGATGAAAATATCATTTTTATAACATTCATTTTTGTCAAACTTTCTTCTATTGGTGTTAAGTTGGCACCATTATTGGTAAAATGGACTTGATTTAATGGCCATCATATCCAGTTTTTCTTATTTATTGCAGATATTCCCCCTACGATCAATATCTTATCTCCTTCTGCTTTTCCCCCGTTGACTCTGTAATTATTAAGGTTATTATGCGCCCATGCTAACAGACCCTGCGGGAGAGACTGTTTATGGCAGCGCCGAAGGAGCAACCGCCCCGGAAACTCTCAGGCATAAAGGACCGCAGGATTTAATGGCACTCTGGAAAGCGGGTTTTTAATAAACCCCACCGACGGGGTAAGCTTTATGGTTCGCCGCCGCACTCAACATAGCGGTAGCGCAGACCAATACCGTGCTCAAGTAGCGGTAGCGGTAGCACAGACATAAAGTCAAATCTCTCAGGTACCTATGACAGAGGGGGCACCAACGGCGCGGGTTTGCGCGCCAAAAGTGCTTGCTCTGGAGAAATATATTGAGTGCCGATACTAGTAATCCTTTAAACACTGGCGATCTTTTAAAAACCCCTCTTTTTGCCTTGCATGAAGAACTTGGCGGCAAAATGGTTTCTTTCGCCGGTTATGCCCTGCCGGTGCAATATCCCCTTGGCGTTATGGGGGAACATAATCATACCCGCAATGCCGCCGGCCTGTTTGATGTGTCCCATATGGGCCAAGTGATCATCACAGGCCCCAATGCCGATGGTTGGATGGAAAACCTCGTTCCCGGCAATATTAAAGACCTGGCCGTCAATCATATTCGTTACAGCATGTTCACCAATGATCGCGGCGGCATCATGGATGATCTGATGATCACCAAGCGGGAAAATGATCTTTTTCTGGTGGTCAATGCCGCCTGTAAAACACAGGATATTGCCCATATGAAGGCCCATCTTCCTGAGGGCTTCACCTTGACCGAAATTACCGACCGCGCCCTGATCGCCTTACAAGGCCCAAAGGCGGCGGAGGTGTTATCACGTTTTGCGTCCGGTGCCGATCAAATGGATTTTATGACCTATGCCGAGGTAACTATCTGCGGCGCAGAATGTTATATCAGCCGGTCTGGCTATACCGGTGAAGATGGCCATGAAATTTCCATCCCGGCCCATAAGGCCGAGGAGGTCTGCCGCGCTCTGCTGGCTGAAGAAGAGGTCGAGGCCATTGGCCTTGGTGCGCGGGACAGCCTGCGTCTTGAGGCTGGCTTATGCCTGTATGGTCACGATTTAACCACAGAGACAACCCCCGTTGAGGCCTCTCTTCTCTGGGCCATCAGTAAAAGACGCCGCGAAGAAGGCGGCTTTCCCGGTGACCATATAATCCTGCCCCAGATAAAAAACAAAGATTACGCCAAAAAACGCGTCGGGATCCTGCCCGCTGGCCGTGCGCCTGCGCGGGAAGGCACGGTTATTGTGGATGCCGAAGGCCATGAAATTGGCACCATTACCAGCGGCGGTTTTGGCCCCACATTTGGCGGGCCGGTTGCCATGGGCTATCTCAAGCCACAATTCGCCGCTATTGACACAGAGGTTTTTCTGATTGTGCGCGGAAAGTCGCGCCCCGCCCGTGTGGCAAAAATGCCTTTTATTCCACAACACTATTACCGAAAAACATAAATCAGCCATAAAATCAGCCATAAAATTAAATAGGTGAAACACGATGACGACATATTATTCAGAAGAACATGAATGGATTTCCATAGAAGGCGAAACAGGCACCATTGGCATCACCGAATATGCCCAGAATGCCCTTGGCGATATCGTCTTTATCGAAGTTCCAGAGGTCGGTAATAATTATGACAAGGGGGATGAAATCGCCGTTGTCGAATCCGTCAAAGCCGCCAGTGAAATCTATACCCCCGTGGGCGGCG
Source organism: Alphaproteobacteria bacterium (assembly GCA_024280095.1). Taxonomy (GTDB): domain Bacteria; phylum Pseudomonadota; class Alphaproteobacteria; order Sphingomonadales; family Emcibacteraceae; genus Paremcibacter. The sequence continues at coordinate 12,499 of JAJRQU010000123.1, forward strand.
AAGTGGTCGCCATCAACGAAAATCTGGAAAGTGACCCTGCCCTTGTCAATGCCCATCCCGAAACCGATGGCTGGTTTTATAAAATCTCGATTTCCGACAAGGGTGAGCTTGACGATCTTATGGATGCAGCGGCCTATAAAGCCCATATCGACGGATTAGAATAGTTACATATTAAAGGCATTAGAACCCATGCGTTATTTACCGCTTAGCCCAACAGACCGTGCAGAGATGCTCGAAAAAATCGGCGTCACCGAGATCAATGATCTCTTTAAAGATGTGCCTGAAACCGCCCTGTTAAAGGAATATGTCGATCTGCCCGCACATATGTCGGAAATGGCGGTCGACAGAGATTTTCGGGCCATGGCGGACAAGAATATGCCGGCGGGGTCTGTGCCTTTCTTCTGCGGGGCCGGGGCTTATCGCCATTATGTGCCAAGCACCGTCGATCACTTGATTCAGCGCGGGGAGTTTCTGACAGCCTACACCCCCTATCAGCCGGAAATTTCCCAAGGCACCTTGCAGGCCCTGTATGAATTCCAGACACAGGTCGCCCAGATCACAGGCATGGAAGTCTCCAACGCCTCCATGTATGACGGCTCCACCGCCTGCGGCGAAGCTGTCCTGATGGCGCGAAGAGCCAGCCGCAAGAAAAAAGCCATCCTATCAGGCAGTTTGCACCCTCAATATATCGAGGTGACCAAATGCGCGACAAAATTTACCGAAGATATACCCCTGATCAATCCCCCAAGCATCTATTTGGTAGATGACCTGATTAATCAGATAGATGAAGAAACAAGCTGCGTTGTGGTGCAAAACCCTGACTTTTTTGGCAATATACAGGATTATACAAAATTAGCGGAAGCCCTGCATGCCCAAAAGGCGCTGCTGGTTGTTGTTGTGACCGAAGTTGTCTCTCTGGGCGCGGTGCGCTCCCCCGGCGCCATGGGGGCCGATATCGTGGTTGCCGAAGGACAATCCATTGGCAATGGCCTGACATTTGGCGGGCCTTATGTGGGCTTGCTCGCCACGCGCCAGAAATTGGTGCGCACCATGCCGGGCCGCGTCTGCGGCGAAACGGTGGATGCGGACGGCAAGCGGGGCTTTGTCCTGACCCTGTCCACCCGCGAGCAACATATCCGGCGCGAGAAAGCCACCAGCAACATCTGCACCAATGCGGGTCTTTGCACATTGGCCTTTACCATTCATATGACACTGCTTGGTGAAAAAGGATTTCGGCATCTGGCGCGGCTTAATCATGCCAAGGCCGTGCAGCTTGCCGATAAGCTCTCTGCCGCCCACGGGATTAAAGTCTTGAACAAGAGTTTCTTTAATGAATTTACAATCGAATTGCCGATGGATGCGGCAGAGGCCATAGAGTGCCTTGCTGATATGGAAATACTGGGCGGCGTACCTTTATCGCGGCTCTATCCCAATGATCCTGATATGAAAAATAAAATTCTTGTTGCGGTTACGGAAACTGTGACAGAAGAGGATATGGATCGTCTGGTTTGCGCGCTGAAGGAACTGATAAAATGATGAATAAACAAGGTCGCCCCACAGGCCTCAACACCGCCGCCAACCTATCCCCGAATAGTTTCACCACCCATACGGGAAACCGTGGTCTGGAACAGGATGAATTACTCATTTACGAAATTGGCGATACGCAGCGCACGGGCGTTGACCTTGAAGACCTGCCGGTTTTCGAAAGCCGTCTTGGCGGCATTACCCGCGATAATGAGATTGGCCTTGCCGGATTGTCCGAGCCGGAAGTCATGCGCCATTATACGCGGCTCAGCCGTAAAAATTATGCCATTGACATGGGGTTATATCCGCTGGGTTCCTGCACCATGAAACATAATCCGCGTATCAATGAAAAAGTCGCCCGCCTGCCGGGCCTTGCCGATATTCACCCCCTGCAACCCATTTCTACGGTTCAGGGTGCGCTCGAGCTTATGGACAGGCTGGCCCATTGGTTAAAGACGTTAACCGGCATGCCCGCCGTTGCCATGTCACCAAAAGCCGGTGCCCACGGCGAACTTTGCGGCCTGATGGCCATTCGCGCAGCCTTGGATAAGCGCGGCGAAAACCGCACCATCGTTCTGGCCCCTGAATCGGCCCATGGCACCAACCCTGCGACCGCAGCCTTATGTGGATATAAAGTAAAATCCATCCCCGCCAATAAAGCAGGCCGCGTTGACTTGCGCGCCCTTAAAGACGCCCTTGGCCCCGATGTGGCGGCCATTATGTTGACCAATCCCAATACTTGCGGCCTTTTTGAACGCGACATCATTGACATTGCGGACGCCGTTCATGCCGCCGGCGGATATTTCTATTGCGACGGGGCCAATTTCAATGCCATTGTTGGCAAGGTGCGCCCCGGCGATCTGGGCGTTGATGCCATGCATATCAATCTGCATAAAACCTTTTCCACGCCCCACGGCGGCGGCGGCCCCGGTGCGGGCCCGGTTGTTCTGTCCGAGGCTTTGGCCCCCTTTGCCCCCGTGCCTTATGTCATCCACGGTAAGGATGGTTTTGAAATGGTTGAGCATGTGACGGGTGGCGGAGAGAGCTTTGGCCGCATGACCGCTTTTCATGGACAGATGGGCATGAATATCCGCGCTCTGGCCTTTATGATGTCACATGGATCAGATGGCCTTGCCCGCGTGGCCGAAGACAGCGTGCTGAACGCCAATTACGTCATGGCGTCACTGCAAGACATCATGACCTTAAGCTTCGAAGGGCCCTGCATGCATGAATGTCTGTTTGATGACCGTTTTCTGGAGGGCACCGGCGTGACAACCCTTGACTTTGCTAAGGCAATGATTGACGAGGGGTATCACCCCATGACCATGTATTTTCCTCTGGTCGTCCACGGTGCCATGCTGATCGAGCCAACGGAAAGCGAAAGCAAACAGTCCGTTGATCAATTTATCGGCGCCTTACGCCATTTGGTAACGCAGGCGAAATCGGGAAATTCGGCACTCTTTACCGGCGCGCCCTATCTTGCGCCCCTGAAAAGACTAGATGAGACTTTAGCCGCCCGCAATCCTGTGCTACGCTGGCGCAAAGAGGATTAATTAAATATATAGGGGAAGAATATGGCTAAATTTCTGAGATTAACGGGGGCAATCCTGTTTTTCGCACTGTTGGTATTTGCCGGGATTGTTGCCTTTAACCATGAAAAGGCAAGCCGGCTTTATGGTACTATCACCTTGTTCGACAAGGAAAATATCGTCCATAATTTTTCTCATATGGATGAGATATTTTTAAGCAGTCCTATAAAAAGATCCGGCGATATTTTTGAATTTGGCACATCTCCAAATGAATTACCTGATAGCTTCACCTATCGCGGCGAGACTGTTAACCGTGATGAATTTTTGAGCCGGCGCGCAACAACGGCGCTATTGGTCATCAAAGATGATAAAATAAATTTCGAGCAATATTACCAAGGCACGGAGGCCGATGATCTGCGGATTTCATGGTCTATGGCAAAATCCTTCACCGTGACATTATTTGGTATCGCCGTTCATGATGGCTTGATTGATATTAATGCCTCTGTGGAAAAATATCTGCCCGAAATGATCGGCAGCGGCTATGAAGGCGTGCCTATTCGTGATGTGTTACAAATGTCATCGGGCGTATTATGGAACGAGGATTACGGTGATTTCTATTCAGACATCAACCACATGGGCCGTATATTGGCCATTGGCGGATCGCTGGATGAATTCACCACCACTTTGGTTAAAGAAAAACCACCGGGTCAGGAATTTCATTATGTCTCCATGGATACGCACGTCATTGGCATGATTGCGCGCAGGGTCACCGGCAAGAGCCTGATCAAGCAGGCCGAAGACCATATCTGGTCCAAAATCGGCATGGAATCGGGCGCACGCTGGCTAACGGATTCCGCCGGCGCGGAATTTGCCCTTGGCGGCCTGAATGTGACAACCCGTGATTATGCCCGTTTTGGCCGGCTTTACCTGAATAACGGCACTTGGGAGGGCGAACAAGTCATTCCGGCGGCATGGGTCAAGGCCGTAACCAGCCCCTCTTCTGCCTATAACAAGCCCGGGAAAAATAAATTCGGTTATGGTTTCCAATGGTGGCTGGCCTCGGACGCGCGCCCCGGAGAATTTTTTGCCGGGGGCGTTTATGGCCAGTATATCTATGTTAATCAGCCTGAAAATATTATCATCGTCAAGAATTCAGCCGATCTAGACTTCATGGATGAACGCGGCTCCAAGCACGAAACCATTGCCTTCTTCAGGGCAATAGCGGATAGTTTTCATGAAAATTCAGAATTGGAAAATGTAGAGATAAATGAGGTCACGGCAGAGTAAGATTCATACTGTCAGTTCAGGTAGCGTCAACCTCACGGGTGATGTCCTCAATACGCTTGATGGTACTCGCGATTGTTTTTTCCATTTGGGCGGCCTGATCCTGATCATCCTTTAAGGCCATAGGCTTGCCGTCCCGCGCCTCATCCAATTCATCGGCCAGCAATATTGCCGTCATCAATAACAGGCGAATATCTGAGACTGACCCCATGACCTCTGCAATTTTATCGGCCTTGCCATTGACATAATCGGCCAACTTCAACAGCCTTTCGCTTTCCCCATTCTTACAGGCGAGGTGATAATCCTGATTATTGAATTTTACAATTACATTAGCCATATTTTGTCTCTCGAGTGATTCTTTTTATGAATTTTAATGCAAACTTTTCTGTGCGATCAACTGGTCAAGGTCACGCAAGGTAATGGCCAATTCCTTTTCCGCTGAATCATTGGCATCTTCCAGATTTTGGCATTTTTTTTCCAAACTCTCATAACCGTTTTTTAAAGCAATGCAATGTTTCTTCATTTCAGCCAGATCGCGGCTCATCTGTTTATTTTCACTTTCAAGCCGTTCGATATAAACCGCTTGCTCGCCCGAGCTGGTCACGCCTTGGCCCAAGCGGGTCAGCACGGTTCTTTCCAAACGTGTCAAGGCCTCCTCCATTGCCGCCCGCGCCTGTTCCGCGCTCATGGTTTTTTTACTCTCCCGCATGATCTTCCCCTTCTTCAAAATTATAGAACCATAGGTTTCTTTTACTGAAATCAACCAAAATCGTAAGGGACATTGTTACAAATTAAAACAGCTTTTTGAAGTCAAATAATTAAAAACAATTCAGAAGCCCTAAAAAACATGGAAATTCATACAAGCAGGTTGACGAAAGGGCCGCAAACGTTCATTGTGCGGCCATTAACAGGATAAGCTATCCGGGTAAGTTAGCTGGGCATTTTTTCTTCAATTTATATACAGCCGGTAAGAATAATATGACAATTTCACAAACCGATATGGCCAATGCAATTCGTGCTTTGTCCATGGATGCCGTACAGGCGGCAAATTCAGGGCATCCGGGCATGCCCATGGGTATGGCCGATGTGGCCACCGTTCTTTTCACAAAACATTTAAGATATGACCCCACATGGCCGGAATGGCCCAATCGGGATCGCTTTATATTATCCGCCGGTCATGGCTCCATGCTGCTGTATTCTCTGCTGCATCTTACCGGGTATGAAAATCCGACCATGGACGACATTAAAAACTTCCGCCAATTGCATCATCCCTGCGCGGGCCACCCGGAATTCGGCGAGCTGCCCGGCATTGAGATGACCACGGGCCCCCTTGGACAGGGCCTTGCCTCATCCGTTGGTTTTGCCTTGGCAGAACGATTATCACAGGCCCGCATGGGTGACATCATTGATCATCATACCTATGTGATCTGCGGTGATGGCTGTTTGATGGAAGGCATCAGCCACGAGGCTATATCCATGGCCGGACATTGGCAACTTGGCAAGATGATCGTGCTATGGGACGATAACAAGATTTGCATTGATGGCAGCACCAGCGCCACCGTATCCGACGATCAAATGGCCCGCTTTACGGCCTCTGGCTGGCATGTTCAAGCCATTAATGGCCATGACATGACAGAGATCGACGCAGCCATTGAGGCCGCCAAGAATGATGATCGCCCGTCCATGATCGCCTGCCGCACCACCATTGGTTACGGCGCTCCGACAAAACAGGGCACCTCCGGCGTTCACGGCGCGCCGCTTGGCGATACAGAGATTGCCGCTGCCCGTAAAATGCTCAACTGGCCCCATGCGCCATTTGTCATTCCAGAAGATATATTGGCCGTCTGGCGTGATGCCGGCAGCCGGTCAAAAGGATTGGCCGAGAAATGGAAAACGGCCTTTGATGGTTTGGATGAGGCGATTAAAGCTGACTTTACCCGCCGATTAAATAAAGACCTTCCGGCCAATTTTGACGCGGCTATTGAGGCCTTTAAAAAAGATCTTGTGGAAAATCCGGTGAAGGTTGCCACCCGTAAAGCCTCCGAAATGGCCCTCGGCATTATTAATCCCATTCTGCAGGAAACCATCGGGGGATCTGCGGATTTGACAGGGTCAAATAATACCAAGACCAAAGATCAGGATCCGATCACCGCCGATGATTTCTCAGGGCGTTACATGTATTACGGCGTTCGGGAATTTGGCATGTCTGCGGTCATGAACGGCCTTGCGCTGCACGGGGAATATATCCCCTACGGCGGGACATTCATGGTCTTTACCGATTATTGTCGTTCCGCAATCCGCTTAAGCGCCCTGATGGGGCAGCGGGTGATTTATGTCATGACACATGACAGTATTGGCCTTGGCGAAGATGGGCCGACCCATCAGCCGGTTGAACATTTAATGAGTCTGCGCGTGATGCCGAATCTGGCCACTTACCGCCCCGCCGATGCGGTTGAAACCGCCGAAGCCTGGGCCTGCGCCCTGCAAGATAAAACCCGCCCAAGCGTACTGGCCCTTACCCGCCAGGGGCTAGAGCCTGTGCGCCTTACCCATAGCCGTGAAAATCTGGTGGCCAAGGGCGGTTATGAATTGCGTCCCGCGGACGGCAGCGCAAAAGTCACGATCATTGCCACAGGGTCAGAAGTTGAACTGGCCGTAAAAGCCCGCGAGACTTTACAAGAGGGCGGCATTCCAACCCGCGTGGTATCCATGCCCTGCACCGATATATTTGACGAACAGTCAGAAGACTATAAAGCCGAAATCCTCGGCGATGCGGCCATTAATGTTTCCATAGAGGCCGGGTCAACATTCGGCTGGGAACGTTACGTCGGGCGCGATGGCATTATCATCGGCATGAATAGTTTCGGGGCTTCTGCGCCGGCAAATGAGCTTTACGAGAATTTCGGCATTACCGCAGAGGCAATTGTCACGGCGGTAAAAAACAAACTTTAATTTCAAAAAACGGAGAATATATTCATGACTATTCGTGTTGCAATCAACGGCTTTGGACGGATCGGGCGTTTGGCCCTTCGGGCAATTTATGAATCCGGCAGAGACGATATTGAAATTGTCGCCATCAACGACCTGGGCGCGATTGATATGAACGCCTATTTGCTCAAAAGAGATTCTGTCCATGGCACTTTCCCCTTCGATGTAAAAGTCGATGGTGATGTCATGAATTTGGGCCGCAATCCCATCAAAGTTACCGCTGAACGCAACCCCGCTGATCTGCCATGGGGTGATCTTGGTGTTGATATTGTTTACGAATGCACCGGGTTTTTTGCCGATAAAGAAAAATCATCTGCCCATCTTGATGCGGGTGCAAAAAAAGTGCTTATCTCTGCGCCGGCATCCGGCGTTGATAACACCATCGTATACGGTGTAAACCATGACACATTGACCGCAGATCATATCATTGTATCCAACGCTTCATGTACCACAAACTGTCTGGCCCCTGTGGCTCAGGTATTGCATGATACGGTTGGCATTGAAAAGGGGATCATGACCACCATTCATGCCTATACCGGTGATCAGCGGGTTCTGGATACCCTGCATAGTGATCCGCGCCGCGCCCGTGCTTGCGGCCTGAGCATGATACCGACATCAACAGGAGCCGCGCGCGCCGTTGGTTTGGTTCTGCCGGAACTTGCCGGGAAATTGGACGGCACATCTGTGCGCGTACCAACGCCGAATGTATCCATGATTGACCTGACATTCGTTGCCAAAAAATCAACGACTATTGATGAAATTAACGGCGCGATCCAGGAGGCCGCCAATGGCCGCCTGAAAGGCGTTCTGACCTATGTGACCGAACCTGTAGTCTCCATCGATTTTAATCATGATCCGGCAAGTTCAAGCTTTGATGCGTCTCAAACATCCGTATTGGACGGCAACCTTGTTCGTATTTTAAGCTGGTATGATAATGAGTGGGGCTTCTCCAACCGTATGTCAGATACCGCCAAGGTTATGGCTGGCCTATAATTCATGACACACTATAAAAATATTGCTGATCTGGGCGCGCTTGATGGCAAGCGCGTCCTTATTCGTGCCGACCTTAATGTTCCCATGGGCAAAGACAAGGACGGCAATCCCTATGTCACTGACGATACGCGCATTCGCTCCGTGGCCCCCACCATCCTTCACTTGATGGATAAAGGCGCGCGCGTGATCGTCATGTCCCATTTTGGCCGCCCGAATGGCAAAGTTCAGCCGGAAATGTCGCTGGAACAGCTGGCGCAGCCCCTGTCCAATGCCTTGAAAAAGGCCGTGGTTTTTGTCAATGACTGCACTGGTGATATTGTGGCAGAAACGCTGGACGCCATGGAAGGTGATGCGGTGCTTTTGCTGGAAAATCTGCGGTTTCATCCCGGCGAAACCAGCAATGACCCTGATTTTGCCAGGGCCTTGGCCGATAATGCGGATTTTTATGTCAATGAGGCTTTCTCCTGCAGTCACCGCGCCCATGCCTCGACCGAAGGCATTGCCCATCTCATTCCCTCGGCGGCAGGATTATCCCTTGAAAATGAATTGACCGCCCTTGAAAAAGCTCTCGGCAATCCGCAGCGTCCTCTATGCGCCGTTGTGGGCGGGGCCAAAGTTTCCAGCAAGCTGGATGTCCTGATCAATCTGGTGGAAAAAGTCGACCATCTGATCATCGGCGGCGGCATGGCCAATACGTTTCTGGCCGCAAAGGGCATTGATGTGGGCAGTTCGCTCTGTGAACATGATCTGGCCGACACGGCCCGCGCCATCCTTGCCAAGGCGGCTGAACAGAATTGCGTGATCCATCTGCCCACCGATCTTGTGGTGGCCAAGCTATTCAAGGCGGGCGCAGAAAATCGTGTCATTTCCCTTGATGATGTGGCTTCGGATGACATGATTTTAGACGTTGGCCCGGCCACTGTTGCGGGCCTTGCTGAAATACTGAAAAGCTGTAAAACCCTGATCTGGAACGGCCCTATGGGGGCCTTTGAAATTACGCCCTTCGATGCGGCAACCGTTGCCCTTGCCAAGGCCGCCGGAAAGCTGACCGCAGAGGGAGCTATGGTTTCGGTAGCCGGGGGCGGCGATACGGTCGCGGCCCTGAACCATGCGGGTGTAGCAAATCAATTTACCCATATCTCCACCGCCGGCGGTGCTTTCCTCGAATGGATGGAAGGCAAAGAATTGCCGGGCGTCAAGATATTGGAGAAATAGGTAACATCATGACCAATACGCAGATCTATCTGATCACACCTCCGGTTTTTAATCTGGATGATTTCGCCGGGCAGTTGCAAGAGGCTTTGGCGGGCGGGCCTGTAGCAAGCCTGCAATTACGTATGAAAGATGCCACTGACGAAGAGATCATTAAGGCCGCAGAAGTGCTAATGCCGATCTGTCATGCCTGTGATGTCGCTTTTATCCTCAATGACCATGTTGATATTGCCAAAAAGATTGGTGCCGACGGCATTCATCTGGGTCAAGGTGACATAAACTACGGCGATGCCCGCGCCATTGTCGGCCCTGATATGGCGATCGGCGTGACCTGTAAAGATAGCCGCCATTTGTCCATGACCGCAGCAGAGCAAGGGGCGGACTATGTGGCCTTCGGCGCGTTTTTTCCGACCCAAACCAAAAAGGATGCCGCGCCCGCCCATAAAGAAATATTGTCATGGTGGGTTGAATTATTCGAAGTACCTTGCGTTGCCATTGGCGGCATTACCGTGGAAAATGCCAAAGAATTGATTGATACAGGCGTAGATTTCCTTGCGGTATCCGGGGGGATATGGAACCACAGCCAGGGGCCAAAGGAAGCCGTAAAGCAGTTTAATATATTATTCAGCGCCTAATGCCCTGCGCGAGCCTGCCCTGTTAACGGCCCGCGCTGATCTTTGCCTTGCCTGTTTTTTCTTCTGCTTTTTATGGACAGTTTTTTGCCGCTTTCTCCACCAGACCGCGCCGCCAAGGGGAAGACCAAGCAAGGCCAGCCAAATCGGCCCCTGAGACCATGTTTTTTCCATTGATACCGCTTGTGACCCCATAATATAGCCTTCGTAGGTCACCCGGGCTTCTACAAAAATATAATCCCCTTGCCCCCCCAATTCAAACGGGATCAGACCCGTGCGGGCAGTATCCTGAACAGCCGATAAATCCAGATATTTATGACGCATTTCAAAAGAACCGTCATAGCCATCCCGCCGGGTCTCCAATATTTCATCGGTTATCCTGAAATGCTGCCTTAAACGGCCGTTGTCACCGGAGTCATTATAAGACCCCAGCATTAAGCTCTTTTGGCTTAACGTCTCCTTCGTGACATCTCTGCGGCGCATGGTCGCGCCATAGAATACATTCCGGCCAATGGTCAACTGCGCAACTTCCCCCTCGTTGGTCATATCAATAACGCTGCGAGAGATATAATGATAATCCGTTTGGCCCGAAATTGATTTCTTCTGAAAAACCGACCCCGCATGCCGCGTAATTTTTCCGGTATTTTCCAGACTGGATTTTCCCACCGTGCGCACCCATTCCTTGTCATCCTGAAATATAAAATTAACAATCACTTTGGTGAGCACAAATTCATCCCCCATGGGCAAATGTTGCCGTAGATCAATCTGTCCTTGATATTTCTGCGGCTCTGAAATCAATATATTCTGCTCCGCAAGCTGGGCCTTGCCGGACAAGCTTGTTGCCCCAACGGGAAGTGGGAGAAGAAACATCAGGATAAAATAACCGATAATAGAAAAATACTTAATATTCATATTTCTCTCTCAATTTAAAGAGCGCCGAAATTTAAAAAAGGATGTTATGCGCAATATCTTCACCTTTTGTTAAGGAATTGAGAGACTTTTATCCAATTGCTAATTAATCGACATAATCCTATAAATGGGCCATGAGCGAGATAACCATCACCAAAATTATATCGGAAGAAGACCTGAACCGCTGTTTCCAAATCCGCACCACCGTGTTCGTTGAAGAACAAAATGTGCCCATGGATGAGGAAATTGACGGATTAGACGGACAGGCCGATCATTTTCTATTGTATTGCGGCCAGATTCCGGTCGCAACGGCCCGTGTACGTTACCTGAATGACTTGGCGAAAATCGAGCGGGTCGCGGTATTAAAAGGCAATAGGGGGCATAGGATAGGTCACCAATTAATGGGTTTTATCATGGCTGATATTAAGAAAAATCCGCACATAAAACGCATGAAGCTCGGCGCGCAGATTCAGGTCATTGCATTTTATGAGAAACTTGGTTTTACCTGCCACGGGGATATTTTCCTCGATGCCGGTATCAAGCATCGCTGGATGAGCCTTGATACGGGCTGATCAGACTTTTATCTGAGACGCCCATTTTTCAGCCAAGTCTCCCGCATAGGGCAGCTTGTATTTTTCGCCTTGAAAACCCTTAATAATCAGTAATATCCACAAAATAAATCCAATGATCATCACAATCGGCATCAAGGGAATGCCTATCAGGCTAATGGATAGCGCAATCTGCAATAAACTGATCCCGCCAAAAACTACAATGGCCTGCATGGCGTGGAAGCGAACGTCCTGATCTTCCTTTTCCAGTAGGAAAAAAATCAATCCCGTTACCCAGCCAAATACGTAACATAGGCCCGAGGCAACATTTTTATCCAATCCTGTGGATGTTTTACTCATTTTCTTTCCCTTTATTTTTAATATAATAAAATTATATGATATTTTTGATATAATAAAACTATACAGCAATTGCACCAAAAATTCCACTATACGAAGATCAGATAATTTTATGACATATAACCTGCCCATATTATATAGCTTCCGGCGCTGTCCCTACGCTATGCGCGCGCGTCTCGGGCTGCAATATGCCAAAATAAAAGTCGAATTACGCGAAGTGGTTTTAAGGGATAAGCCGGCTGAAATGATCGCTATTTCACCAAAGGCGACGGTGCCCGTTCTGCTGCTTCCTGAGCATATTATAATTGATGAAAGCTATGACATCATCAAATGGGCCATCAGCCAAAATGATCCTGATAACTGGCAACAGTTCTTATCCCAAAGTGATGAACTGGTAAAAATAAATGACGGCATGTTCAAAACAGCTCTGGATAAATACAAATATTCATCCCGTTTCCCCGAACAGGAACCCACATTTTATCGGGCGCAGGGAGAGGTCTTCCTGAACCAGTTGGAGCAAATATTACGGCAAGGCCCTTTCCTGCTTGGCAGGCAGGAAACACTGGCTGATATTGCCATTTTTCCCTTCGTTCGGCAATTCTCCCATGTGGATAAGGCATGGTTCTTTGCCGCGCCCTACCCCCAATTGCACCGATGGTTAAAAGGCTATCTCAGCCATCAAAATTTCACCAGCATCATGAACAAATATACCCCATGGCAACAGGGTAATCAGGAAGTATATTTCCCCGATTCGCTAACTCATCTCTCTTAAGCATCTTTTTTTCCTGATCTGTATCAAGGCCTTCCTGCATCTCTTGGCGCATCCTTCATATGATGGTAAACTTTACGCATGAACGGAGGATAAAGGTGAATATATTAAGTCTGGATAAGGTTGAGTTCATAATTTCAATGGCAAGAGAATTGGGTGAATCGTCACGCGCAATAATTGGTGAAGAACTGGCGGACGACACCGCGCCCAGGCATTACTCTGAATTTTCCCTCGCCGCCAAGGCTGATACTTCTATGAGCGAAGAGAATGCAGGTGATTCAACCTATCAAGAATTAAAATCCGTCATTAACGGGATGAACGAAGAAGAACGAAATGAACTTGTCGCTTTGATGTGGCTGGGGCGCGGTACTTATTCTTTATCTGACTGGAAAAATGCCGTAGAAGAAGCGCGCGACGCCGGCAATGACCATACCGCAGAATATTTAATGCGCACCCCTTTATTGCCTGATTATCTTACCGAGGGTTTGGCCCTTGTGGCAGATGAGTAAGCCATTAGAGTTTCTCCACTTTTAAGACCGTAGAATCTATACCAATCACCTTGACTTTATCATTTTCCTTGGCCTCAAAATCGCCCTCAACGCTCCAGTTGCTATCGCCGATGCGGATTTTACCTTTGCCGTTTTTCATATCCCGGATCAGATTATAGGTTTGGCCGATATATTGATGGCCGCGCTGATTCAAATTTGTATCATCCGTTTCGATAGGGTTTCTTTTTAAAAAGGCCCGGCCCGCAAAAACACTGATAATACTTAAGATCGCAAAGATTATAAATTGTACTTCCCAGGAAAGCCCCGGGTCAAAAAATACAATGCCGCCCACAATGACACTGGCAATAGCCATCCATAAAAACACAACGCCGGGGGCGGCCAATTCCAACCCAATCAACAGCAATGCCGTAATAAACCATGTCCAGTGATTTAATATAAAGCCATCCAAGAAATCCATCTCTCACTCCTTATAAAAGCTATTTAAGAACCAGATCTTGGAACTGAACCTGAGGGCGTCTTTGGCGCTTTACTGATATTGTTCAGCATTTCCGTCATGCCGCCAAGCGCCCCGATAACGCCGCTGGCCTCCAGAGGCATAAAGACAAGCTTCTCATTAGGGGAATTGGCAAATTGGCCTAAGGTTTCCACATATTTTTGCGCGATGAAATAATTAATGGCCTGCCCATCCCCGCTGGCGATGGCATCGGAAACCATGGTTGTCGCTTTTGCTTCAGCTTCGGCTTCTCTCTCGCGGGCCTCGGCATCCCGAAAGGCGGCTTCACGGCGGCCTTCGGCTTCGAGGATAGCCCCCCGTTTTTCACCTTCGGCACGCAAAATTTCCGCCTGACGAAAACCTTCCGCATCCAGAATATTAGCCCGCTTTTCACGTTCCGCCTTCATCTGGCGGGCCATAGCCTCGACAATATCCCTCGGGGGTTCAATATCCTTGATTTCGATACGGGTTATCTTAATGCCCCAAGGCTGGGTTGCTTCATCCACCACATCCAAAAGGCGGCCATTAATTCTGTCCCGCTGTGACAAAAGCTCATCAAGGTCCATCGACCCCATCACCGTACGCAGATTGGTCATGGTCAAATTCAGAATGGCGAGGATCATGTCATTAACCTCATAGGTGGCTTTGGGGGCATCCAAGACCTGAAAAAACACCACGCCATCCGCCCGTACCATGGCGTTATCCTTGGTGATCACCTCTTGGCTGGGAATGTCCAAGACCCGTTCCATCATGCTGACTTTTGAGCCAACCCGATCAAAAAACGGAATAATAATATGAAAGCCGGGATTTAGGGTTTTTGTGTAACGGCCAAATCGCTCGACCGTATAATTATATCCTTGCCGTACAGTTTGCACGCCCATAAGAATAATCGTCACGCCGGTGACAAGAAACACAATGCCGAATATTGCAAAACTACTCATGATGTAATCCCCTTAAAGTGAAATGAATATTTAAAATCCCACTGTAACGGAACATCTCATGAATAGGAAGCGGACTATGCATTGCAGAACCCACTTTAAGGGCAAAGAGATAGCAAAGCCCCGGAAAACAGCTGTTTTTCGAGGTTCGTTTAGGAATTTAAGCGGCCCCGGCTGCATCATGCACAATTGTGGGGAGGGGAATGTTCATAAGTATGCCAGAACCGCTTAAAACTTTGCGCGTGCATTTTCTGCACTCACCATTTATGTCACAATTTTCCATGTGCCATCGGGCTGGCGGCAGGCCTTGCCATAAACCTCTTCAGCTTTACCACCGACAGTGACGGTTTGTTGATATTCCCGGCAATAGGCCCCTGTTTTATCCTGATAAGCAGGCTTGGGCGTATAGCTGCCCGAATGACCTGAATCCGGATTATACCATGTTGATGTTTGGCCTGACGGATATGTTTCCAAAGCTATTTGCTGATTACGGTTCATGGCTTGCCGGTCGGCATTATCCAGAGACTTGCCAATGCTACTGCCGATAGCAGCCCCCGCCATAGTGCCCGCCGCAACCGCCAGAAACTGCGTCGTACCATTGCCATTATCACCAATAGCAGACCCAATGGCCGCCCCGCCAATAGCCCCAAGAAAAGTACCAAAGCCCTGTTTTGATCCGGGCTCACACGCCGTAAGCGTCAATAGGCTTGCCAGAATAACGGCTATTTTTGCTTTTTTCATTTCATCACCTGCTCGTTTATCATGAGACTATATTATGATATGAACCATGAACCATTCCTGAACAAAAGAATGAGCTATGGCGATATATATACCGCAGGAAGGGACAGGCGGGCCAAAAGCCCATGGGGTTCATTATCCATCAGATAGATTTTTCCCCCATATAAACCCGTCAGGTCTTTCACAATAGACAGGCCAAGCCCCGTGCCAGGCGTATTTTCATCAAGACGTTCCCCGCGCATAAAAACTGAATCTCGTGCCTCTTTATCGATGCCAGGGCCATCGTCGGCCACTTGAATGAAAATCAACTCCCCTTCCCGCATACAGGAAATAACGACTTTGCTTTTTGACCATTTCGCGGCATTTTCAATGAGATTGCCGACCATTTCCTCTAAATCCTGACGCTCCCCACGAAATAAAAGGCGCGATTGATCGCCGGTTGGCAGAAAGCTGATTTTCTTATCCCTGTAAATTCGCGTCATAGCCCGGCAGATGTCCTGCAAAACAGGCACAATTTCTGTACGGCTCGTCATGACTTTTATGCTGGCCACTACTCTGGCTCTACGCAGATAATGATCCACCTGACGCCGCATCATTTCCGACTGTTTGCCGACCAATTCTGATAAAGCCCCCTTGTTTAAGGCCGATTCATTTGACAATATGGCCAAGGGCGTTTTCAGAGCATGAGCCAAATTTCCAACCTGCGTGCGCGAGCGGTCAATGATCTGGTTATTATGATCTAATAAGGCATTCAATTCATCAGCCAAAGGTTGAATTTCCGTGGGAAAATCTTCCGGCAAATGAACCGCCTCCCCCGTGCGAATTTTCTGCAAGGATAGACGAATATTTCTTAAGGGCTTTAACCCCAGATAAATCTGTAAAAAAGATGCGGCAATCAACCCAAGGCCAAGGGCGCTGAGTGAATAGATCAAAATATTGTCAAACTGATCCAATTGCCCGTTAATTTCCGATCTGTCGATGGCCACAGTGAAGCGAAAAATGGTTGGATCCCCCGGTATGGCAACATCCTTTTCCACCATACGTAAATGCTGGTCTTCAGGCCCAAAGATAAAAGAAAAACGGCTCTGAAAAGCCGGGTTCTGCAAATTCGGCTCAAGGCTTTGATCCCAAAGGGAGCGCGAGCGAAAAGGCTCCTGATCTTCTGCTGATATTTGCCAGTACCATCCAGAATAGGGCTGCTCAAATCTGGGATCAACCATAGCCCGGTAAAAGCTGACCTGACCATCAGAATTACTGCTGCTGATACCAATTAAATTTTCCAGCAGCCCATTCAGACGCTCGTCAAAATTATCCTCAATGGTCTCTTTAAACGTCAACGATAATAGATAACCACCGAACATCAGCGCAAAAAATGTCCAGACAGCCGAATAGGACATCAGCCGGAACCATAAAGACTTGTTGCCTTTGTTAGCTTTTCTGTTCTTCTGGATCAACAAGCTGGTATCCCAATCCCCTGACTGTATTTATAATGGTTACCCCCAGTTTTTTTCGAACGCGGGTCACAAAAACCTCGATTGTATTCGAATCCCGATCGAAATCCTGATCATAAATATGTTCCGTTAATTCAGTTCGTGAAATAATTTTCTCAGGATGATGCATCAAATAAGACAACAGCTTATATTCCTGCGCCGTCAATCGAATGGGCATGCCGTCGACTGTAACCTTGCTGTTATTGGTATTCAGCGTTACTTTGCCGCAGGATAATTCCGGTGATGCCTGCCCTGCCGCCCGGCGGATTAAAGCGCGAACGCGGGCCAATAGTTCTTCTATTTTAAACGGTTTCGTCACATAATCATCGGCACCGGCATCAAGGCCCGCCACCTTTTCAGACCAACCATCCCGCGCCGTCAAAATCAATACCGGCGTTAATATCCCCGCCTCGCGCCATTTGGTCAGAACGCTAACGCCGTCCATGATGGGCAAGCCAAGATCAAGGACAATTGCATCATAACTTTCCGTTTCTCCAAGGAAGTGACCATCTTCCCCATCCATTGAAACATCAACGGCATAACCATCCTCTTCGAGGATGGCTTTCATTTGCCGTGACAGATCGGGATCATCTTCAACAAGCAACAGGCGCATTAGCGATTCCCCTTCACACCAACAATCTTAGCGGTGGCGGCATTTAAATTAAGCATCAATAATTTACCATCTTTTCTAAGCACTTTTACCCTATAAATATACGGCAGTTTCTTATTTTTAGGTTCCAGCAAGCGAACATCAATAATTTTTCCGGGAAAACTTTGCCGAACCTGTTTGCGTATGACCGACAAGGAAACAATATGGCCTGATCTCATCGCTTCCCGCGCTTTGTCCTGCCGATAAATCTTATTCCGTAACGGGTTAGGCCGTGCAGTAGGCTTGATCAGGCTATTTTCAACAGGCTGCCTTCTTTGTTGAGTAATATATTTACCTATTGCCTTGATATTAATCCCCTGTGATTTCGAAGGCATCGCGCCCTTGCCCTGCGGCG
Organism: Alphaproteobacteria bacterium; assembly: GCA_024280095.1. Lineage (GTDB taxonomy): Bacteria > Pseudomonadota > Alphaproteobacteria > Sphingomonadales > Emcibacteraceae > Paremcibacter. The sequence goes on from JAJRQU010000123.1 coordinate 30,416, forward strand.
CGGCAATGGCATTAGCCCCCATTCCCATAAGGAACAGCACCATTAACCCACAGAAAAAAACTTTGTAATTCATATACATATTACAAACTTAACTTATTTCGGCTTAATAAGAGATGAATAACATTGAACCCTGTTCCAGACGCCGCGATAATCATCCATAAGTTACTTATCGACAATACCAAGCCTTTCCTGAAAAACGCTATTGGTTGTTGTATAGCCGCCGGCCATCTTTCGATCCGGAAAAGCATATTTAAAAGCTGCCCGCACCATGACGGCGGCCTCATAAAACCCCGTCAGAATTAATTTTATTTTCCCGGGATAAGTACAGACATCTCCAATGGCATATATGCCCTCTGCCGCCGTGACAAAACTTGCCTGATCAACAATCACATGCCTTTTATCCAGATTAAGCCCCCATTCGGTAATGGGCCCCAGATTGACTTTCAATCCCATAAAAGGCATCAAATAATCACATTCAACCTTTAACGCCTCTCCTTTGAGTGTTGTGACCTGCACATGGGATAATTGACCATCCTCCCCGACAAGGTCCGTAATATTACCATAAAGCACATTAAGCTTGCCGGCGTCCTGCAATTTCAAGACCTGCTGCACCGTATCATAGGTGCCGCGAAATTCTTCCCTTCTATGGACAAGCGTTAAGGATTGCGCAAGAGATGAAAGGCTGATGGCCCAATCAAGAGCTGAATCGCCGCCGCCGACAATGACAAGCTTCTTATCCCGGTATTTTTCCATTCTATAAACCGCATAATCAATAGATTTTTCCTCAAACTCATCACGTTTCTTATAGGGCGGCTTTTTGGGAACAAAACTACCCGCCCCTGCCGCAACCACAATGATCGGCGCTTCCAGCAACAGCCCCCGCGACGTGGTCAGGCGCCAATTGCCGTTTGGCTGTCTGTCAAGGGATGAGGCTTGCTGGCTAAGGTGAAAAACCGGCTCAAAGGGACTGGCCTGCGCCATCAAATCATCTATAAGCTGTTTCCCCGTGACCGTTGGGCGGGAGGGGATGTCATAGATAGGTTTTTCCGGATAAAGTTCGATACACTGCCCGCCGGGACGATCCAGGTTATCGACCAAATGACATTTCAACCCCAAGAGGCCCGCTTCGAAAACAGCGAACAGACCAACCGGCCCCGCGCCAATAATGATCATGTCTGTAATGACAACCTTAGAGCCCATATCCCATCTCCCACTTTTTTATGATGATTCTAATATGAAATTCCACCGCATTATTTGCCAAACTCTGAAAACTATGTAACCATTACTCGCTATGAACATGCAATCAAAAAAGAAAAAATAGACTATTTATTCACGGTATTAGCCTAAATGAGAAAAATTTTCCCCCAAATAATCGGCTTTTTTATACTGATGGCGATCAGCTTATTGGCCATACCTTCTTCCGGCTTCGCCAAAATTTGGCTGGTTGGGCCTGATTTTCAGCTTAAAAGCCCGAGTGCGGCCATAAGGCGTGCAAAGGACGGCGATACCATCAAAATCATGGCTGGCCTTTATGAGAATGATTATGCCGTAATTTCACAAAATAACATTACATTGATCGGCATGAATGGTTTCGCGCATCTGAAATCATCCGGGCCCGTGCCCGGCGGCAAAGCCATATGGACCATTAACGGCGAAAATGTAAAAATACAGAATATTGAATTTTCCGGTGCAAAAGTTCCTGATAAAAACGGGGCCGGCATTCGACTGCAAAATGGCTCATTAACCGTTGATAATTGTTATTTCCATGACAATGAAATGGGCCTGATGACATCCAACAATCCGGCAGTAAATTTATATATTTATAACTCGGAATTTAGCAACAACACGCAAGATTATACGGTTATCGGAAAACTATCCCATAATATTTACGTGGGTAATATTGCCTTATTTGTGATGGAAAATTCAATATCACGGGGCGCGCAATACGGCCATACCGTAAAAAGCCGCGCCCAAAATAACATCATAAAGAATAACCGTATATTTGACGAAGGCCCTGTTTCGGCAAGCTACCTCATAGATTTGCCCAATGGCGGCAAGGCTCATATTGAAAATAACTATCTGTTCAAAAACAAGGGCGCTCAAAATAACGCCTTTATCAGCTATGGTGCCGAAGGCATGAAACATAATGAGAATTCGCTCACCATACAGTTTAATACAGCTATTAATGAGGGCGGGGTTGCATTCCTCTTAAGAAATCATTCGGAGATTACTGCAAAAATAGCCGGAAATAATACGACGAATGTCACAATAGAAGAAATACCCGGCATTAAAAAAGACGGCTTTATGAACAAAATGAAAAAGACGCTGCAGAATTATCTTGGGTCTGTGGACAATAAAGGTCATGGTGTTGGCGGTTCACAGACCCTAGAATGAAGGCAACAAAAACATTAGGGGAAAAAATGCGAAAAATCTTTGCTTTCTTTATTTTTATCATCATTTATGGTTCACTTTTCCCGTTCACATTCAGTCCCCATGAGGGCTCTTTTGAACAGTGGGATATATTTCTCCACAGCTATTACCCCTTTACCTCGATCGGTGATATACTGGGTAATATCGCGCTGTTTGTTCCTTTTGGGTATCTTGGCATTGAATCTATGCGCCCGTCCATGCAGCATAGGCCGGCTTATCTCAAAATTCTGGCCGCTGGCCTTCTCCTCGCCCTTATCCTTCAGCTCATACAGGTCTATATATCATCCCGCTCCCCGGCTATTGCAGATGTTTATTGGAACGGCGCCGGTATCGTAATTGGTTTTATACTGCTTGATTTTATTAAAAAATACTTCCCTAAACTCTCCATAACCGAGGCCGCCAATACACCGGTTATTTTATCGTTTTTCTGGTTGTTATATCTGTTTTTTCCTTTTATCCCCACATTGGATTTTCAAGAAATAAAGAACGGCCTGAAACCACTATTGCTTAGTCAAAGCTTTCGCGCTGATGATTTTCTGATTGCGGTATCCGGCTGGTTACTATTCGCCCATTTTACCCGAGATTTCTTTCATCAAAAACATCTCAACAGACTGATACTGCCCTTATTATCTATAATGAGCTTGCCATTACGGCTTATTATCTTGAATAATTCACTCGATCTGTCAGATGTCATGGCCGTAGGGGCGACTCTGTTAATATGGTTTTCATTTTTAAAAAATCGCACGAACATAGCACGAATACTGGCCTGTTTGCTGATTGTTTCCATAATTGTTTACAGCCTGGGTTCAATGGATTTCAGCCCATCCGGCTGGCATTTTTCAATGATCCCTTTTTCTGGTTTTCTGGAAGGCGATCTTTTCAGCAACACAAAAGCGCTCTTTTTCAAATTATTTCTATTTGGCAGTACACTATGGCTCCTGAAGATCGGCTGGCCGCACCTCAGGCTCAAAACGGTCTGGTTGTTTTTATTCATTCTCATGCTGGAAGTCCTCCAGATTTTCATGGCGTCCCGCAGCGCTGAAATAACGGATCCATTAATCATATTACTTCTGGCATTTGTTATTAAACCAAAAGCGAAAAGCTTCTCAACAATCAAAGAAACTTCCAAAACAACGCCACCCGACGCCGATCCAGTCAACAGATGGAAGAAATCACAAAAAGACCTGTGGCGTCTTTTAGGAAGCGTGGCATTCATTACCATAGTAATGTCAATTGCCATAAAATTACCCGGCATGCCTTATAACATCAGAGAACTTTTCAAGCATGACGGTTCATTGACAGCTATAATGCCCTTTGTCTTGTTTATCCTGTGGTTCGGCATGAGCGTCCCTCTGATTAGCAGACGGATGCAGAATATTCCGAGCCGACATTTCATCCGTTTTCCCCTATGGGTTATAGCCGCAGGTCTTGTCAGCTTTTTTCTGCTGGAAAGCAGCGTCACAGAAGAGTCCCTGAAAGATATTCTGGGTGCACCAACCATATACCGCCATATTATTTCCCACGGCATATGGGGCGAGCCGGGACGCATCCTCACCAATTATTTTGCCAACCCCGACCTTTGGAATTTGATTGAATATGTCATACGATTCCTCGCACTTTTCTCACCTGTAACTTTCCTGTTATGTCTGTTTTATTATAGCGGTGACCTTATCAAGAGATATGAAATACGGGGTATTGCCAATAAAGGCCGTCTCATTGCCCTCAGTCTGGCCCTGAATATTCTTTATGCTCTGCCCTGGCTTTATTTATGCAAATATATTGCTTTCGATCAGGCTAATACGGA
>JAJRQU010000124.1 GCA_024280095.1 Alphaproteobacteria bacterium
ACGCTGTCGACCAGTTTTTAAGTGAGGTATGAGAATGTCAGAATATCACAAAAAGTTCAAAGTCGCGGCGGTTCAAGCCGTTCCCGCCTTCCTCGATCTTGATGCCGGCATTGAAAAAGCCTGCCGTTTAATCGGGGAAGCGGCTGATAACGGGGCTTCTCTTATTGCCTTTCCGGAAACATGGCTGCCCGGATATCCTTTCTGGATCTGGCTTAATTCTCCGGCGATGGGCATGCAATATCTGCATCGTTACATGGATAATTCATTGGTGGTTGGCACCCCGCCCTATGAAAAATTATGCCGCGCGGCAAAAGACCATAATATCCATGTGCTGATCGGTTTCAGCGAAAGGGACAAGGGAACTTTATATATTTCCCAAAGCCTTATCGGGCCTGAGGGAACAGTCCTGAACCACCGCCGCAAGCTGAAACCCACCCATATGGAGCGCACCATGTTTGGCGAGGGGGATGGCAGCGATTTAAAGGTTACGGAAACCGACCTTGGCATGGTCGGGGCCTTGAGCTGCTGGGAGCATTTGCAACCTCTTAACCGCTATGCGCTTTTTGCCCAGAATGAGCAGCTGCATATTGCGTCCTGGCCGAGCTTCAGCCTTTATACCGGGCTTGCCTATGCCCTTGGCCCCGAATTGAATATGGCGTCCTGCGCAACCTATGCCGCAGAGGGCCAGTGTTTTGTCATCGCGGCTTGCGGCGTCGTCAGTACGGAAATGCTGGAGATTCTGGATCACGTAAAACCGGAAATGCCTCTGCTGCAGGCCGGGGGCGGCCATGCCATGATTTTTGGTCCGGACGGCAGACCATTATGTGACCCGCTAGACCCGGCGGCAGAAGGCCTGCTTTATGCCGATGTTGATTTTGGTGAAATCATCATAGCCAAGGCCACTGCAGACCCGGCGGGACATTATTCCCGTCCGGACGTAACCCGGTTGTTATTCAATGACAAGCCACAGCGCCCCGTAGAGAAATTTACATTATTTGAAACCCGGCCTATGATGGAACCGCAGGATAGCGATATAATCATCGAAGAGGATTAAAATGCCCAAAAAAAATATGCCAGCGGGCTGGGAGCCGCCCTATCCGGCATGGTCAGCGGATATTTCCTCCGACTATACCGATGTCGTAATTGTATATTACGGTATTCAATATAAATCAGGCGAAGAAGATTCTGCGCCGGTAGGGCGTTTTTTTGAGAGGTTTTCACATTCTTTACGAGCCGATTACGCCCCGGAAAATGTTGAACGCGGCACGGTTGCGGACGGGCAGGGCTACCAGAATGATATGCTTGTTTGTTATTGGGCGGATAGGGCTGATTTCAGGAAGTGGCAGGAAGAATCTGCCTTTGCCCATTGGCTGAATGACGAAAACAGAACGCAGGGCAATGTGGGTTTCTGGATAGAGCGTCACCTGATTTGCTTGAATAAATTTGAAACAAATTTCTCTTCCACCAATCCCGTTGGTGCCGCAACTCTCGCGAAAAAAGATATGGGGGATCCCATCAGGGAACATGCTTATTGGGGCGCAATGCGTGACCGCATGCCATCATCCCCAGTGGATGATTTCAAGGCGTCCGAGACGGCTTTCAATGGGCCGGAAGATGATACCAAAGGACGGCGCATTCAGCTCCGTGCGCCGGATAACCTGTGTATAATAAGGTCAGGGCAAAATTGGACATTCTGTAAGGATGAGGAACGTGAAGCCTATTTAAACCATGTTCATCCAGCGCTGATAGAAGGTATGGATTATCTGCGGGATAACCCGCAGGAAAGCGGCTGCCTGAGCTGTCGTTTGGTAACCGAAACAGACCAGAATAATGATAAGGTTAACCGCAGCTTTGGTCTGGCTTATTTTAAATCCATGGACTATCTGGAAGATTGGTCAAAAAACCATCCAACACATCTTAAAATATTCCAGAATTTTCATGAGCTTGTCACGCAATTTAATTTTGAAATAGATTTGCGTCTCTGGCATGAAGTGGCTGTTCTGGACAAAGATAATTCTGATTTTATTTACATAAATTGTCACAATAAAACGGGAATATTATCCTTCATAAGCGCCTCAAAGGGCTGTTCTTTACGCTCGCTATTCAGTGATAGAGAAATACAGAGTATCATAGTAAAAAAGTGATAGAGGATATTGAATTTACCGTTGAATTATTGAACAAAAATATCAGATATGAATAACGGAACAACAAGTTAATTTGACAGTGCCTATTGGCGCACAGGAGCAAAATATATGCTAATTTTTTGTTCTGAAAAATGTTATAATTCTGATAGTTTTTTTTTCAGCTGGTCAAGCTTGCCAAGACTATTCTCAAGTTTTTGTTCCAAGTTATTTGCTATATTGTCTGCCTCGTGGAATAGGTTCAGGCCGTGTTCAGTAGGGAAAATGAGAACCCGGCGACGGTCAGAATGATGGGATTTGCGATAGGTAAGATTATCGCTGACCATACGATCCATCAGCTTGGTTACCGTTGGCAGGTTCAGGGACAGGCTATCTGCCAATGACGTCATCGATTGACCCGGCTTATCTTTCAGGGTCCCCAGAACGCTCCACATGTCTATACTAATCCCCACAGGTTTTAATTCCACGGACAATTGGGCCACCATGCGACGGTGTGCGGTTGCAAGTAAATTAGCGATATGTTTTTGGTTTTTTGCTTTGGTCATACTTATCTATTTAAAATGGAAATATTTCATTCTTGTTGCATTACTTTAATTCTCAAGTCTATAATTGTCCAGTTTATACATGAGGTCTTTATAAAACAATATTTCAGGGAACAGGCATGTCAGCAAAAGATGTGATCAAAATCGGGGCCGTTGTTCCGCTTAGTGGGCCAGCGGGATTATACGGGCCATCCTGCTGTAATTGTTTCCGTCTTGCCGCAGAAGAAATCAATGAGCAGAATGGTATCCTGGGGCATAAAGTTGATCTGGTATTCATTGACGGGGGACAGAAACCGATCGATGTGGCCACCAATATGCGGACACTTCTGGATCACGGGGTTTTTACGGCATTAATCGGGATGCATGACAGTGATGTGCGCCGTGCCATCATTGATGTTCTGGAACATCGCATACCCTATATCTATACGCCGACCTATGAAGGGGGTGAAAAAGCAGAGGGTGTTTTTTTACTGGGCGAAACACCCGCGCAACAGCTAAAGCCGGTTATCCCTTGGCTTGCAAAAAACCGTAATATCAACAAATGGTATTTTATTGGTAATGATTACAGATGGCCTCACAAGCTGCATGACGCGGCCAGACATTACATATTGAATACGGGAGGGGTGATTATAGGTGAACGATATGTCATTGAAAATGAAAAAGAATTCGGGGAATATATCTCTGAAATAGCCGAGCTTGATCCGGACTGTGTTTTTGTTTCTTTGGTGGGAAATTCATCGGTGGAATTTAACCGGGCTTTTCATAAAAAAGGCCTGTCTGACCATATTTTGCGTTTTGGCACCTTGATAGAGGAAAATATATTATTGGCCAGTGGGGCTACGGCCTGCAAAGGGTTATTGTCAGCCGCAAGTTATTATCCTGAATTGAAGAATCAGGAGAATCGGAAATTTATCAAGGCCTATCAGGTCAAATTTGGTGAAAACGCCCCTGAGCTGAACAGCCTCAGTCAATCCTGTTTCGAAGGCATATGGTTATTAAAGAACCTTGCGGAAAAGGCCCGTAGTTTAAAAGTCAAGGATATGATCAGGGCCTCAGAAGGATTGCGCTATGAGAGCCCGCGAGGCGCAATGGAAATGCATGGCTTTCATGTATCAAAAAATATATATCTTGCGGAAGCTGATGGCTATCATTTTAATATTTTAAAACAATTCAAGAATGTTTTGCCTTATTAGATTTCCATTTAAATCATTGTAAATCTTGCTTTAAAGGCAGGATGCACCCTTTATTTTTATAAGTTTTTTATTTCTGTATTAATGTTTTCCTTTTCAACTATTAAAATATATACTATTAATAAATTAAGAGGTGAGTCGTGTAAGGTAGCTCAAATCTCATAATTTAATTAATTTACAGGGAGAAAATGGAAATGAAAAATACATCACTATTAAGCAGCACAGCCAAGATAGGTCTGGTCGGATTGATTGGGGTGACTTCTCAAATGTCATGGGCCGATGATACTACAAAAACCCTGATGTTACTGGAGGAAATCACCGTAACCGCGCAACGTCGTTCAGAGAATTTGCAAAATGTACCCGTAGCTGTTACCGCTTTCAGCAGTCGCGCTATTGAAAAAGTAGACATTCATACACCGGGCGATATTGCGACCCGGGTTCCGGGCATGACTTTTTCACCTTTTGCGCCGGGCCAGTCTGTGGTGAGCTTGCGCGGTATATCTTCCAATGACGATGGTGCGGGAACCGAAAACTCCGTCGCTGTTTTTCTTGATGATGTTTATCTGGGGCGTATTTCCAATATGTCATTTGAAATTTTCGATGTGGAACGTATCGAGATATTACGTGGGCCTCAGGGGACTTTATACGGCAAGAATGCCATTGGCGGTGCCATTAATGTGGTTTCAACAAAACCGGGGGATGATTTTTATGGTAAGATAAAGGCCACTATTGGTAATTATGGGCGCAAGGATTTTGCCGGTGTTTTGTCTGGCCCTTTAACAGATAATGTCAGTGCCAAAGTCTCTTTCTCTTCCCGTGTGCGGGATGGCTGGGTGCAAAATATTGTCACCGGTAATAAACTCAAGGATGAAAATGTGCAATCTGTCCGGGGACAAATTCTTTGGCACAATGATGAAACTGAGGTTATTATAAGCGGTGACAGCATGCGTCTGGATCAGTCTGACATCGCCCGAATACCAGTATTCGGCGGTGTGGAGCCTCTGCATTTGGCCTTGGGCGGCACCTATAAAAAATCTACAAACCCCCAGGATGGTTTTGCCTTGAAGAGTGCAGACGGCGTCAGTATGAAAATCACCCATGATTTCGGCAATAGCACCTTAACATCAATCAGCGCATATCGGACCAGTTCTTCTGAGTGGGAAATGGATTCTGCTGGCGTACCTCAAGTGAATGTGGTTGATGAAATTGCTGATTTCACGGATCAATATTCGCAGGAATTTCGTCTTACCGGTGATTTTAATGACTCCATAGATTATGTGATGGGGCTGTTTTATCTCAATGAAAAAACCGACCGCGCGGAGCATTTTCGGCTGGTTCTGAATATTGATGACCGTAATCCTCTGGTTGGCCCTGCCGACCCTCAAGATCTGGTCGGCGCTTACCGCCAGATTAATACCACCAACAGCTTCGCTGCCTTTACCCACGTGAATTGGCAAATCAGTGAAAAGCTGAAGATGGGCCTTGGCCTGCGCTATACTTATGAGAAGAAGGACATACTGTCCTGGGCCAGTACATCCAATGGTGGTTTTGTTATTTCAACTGATTTCGGCGGCGATCTGGAGAATGCCGTGGGCGGTGCGCCGGGGGGGGCCTCATGGACCGATCTGTCCCCCAAGATCGCTTTGAATTATCAGGCAACCGACGATGTTATGGTTTATGGCAGTATCTCAAAAGGATTTAAATCCGGAGGCTTTGGAGCAGCGCCTGCCAGTGCCCTTGAAGCCGGCACGCCCCTTGACCCGGAAACGGCCTGGAATTATGAGGTTGGTTCCAAGGCGGATATGTTCGATGGTCGTCTGCGCCTGAATCTCGCCGCTTTCTACACCACATACAAGAATCTTCAATTCCAGCGTTTTGGCCCTCTGCTTGATGACGCCCCCGGGGCATTCGGAGTATTTTTGACCCGGAATGCCGGTAGTGCCGATATATACGGTATTGAAGCCGAATTTACGTGGGTTGCCGCCGAAAACCTTTATATTTCCGGTAATTATTCCTATCTGGATACTCAGGCAGATTTTAACTTTGATGGTTTTTATAATACACCCCCGACCCCCTCTGATATTCGCACCCTGCCTTTAACGCGGGCCCCAAAGCACAAATTCAGCATCAATCTGGATTACAGCCATGATGGTCCGTGGAACGGGACAATATCCTATCATATTGACTGGCGTTACACCGGCGAACAACGCGGCGACGTGGTTTCGGATTCCACCATACAGCCGGCCTTTAATGTGTCAGATGCCAATGTCTCCTGGACAAGTGAAGACGAAAAATGGGGTATCAGTATGTGGGGCAAGAATGTATTTGATGAGAAATATATTTCACACATTTATATCATCGGGCCGGGCAATATGGCTGTATTCGGTGACCCTGCCATGTATGGGTTATCGGCAACCATGAAATTCAATTGATTTCTATAGTCTGAATTTAGTGCGGATGTTCAGGCATCCGCCCTTTTTTTCTCAAAACCAAACTGAAAAGGAATGTTCAATGGGCCTTCTTGAACTGACCGCTGCCGAGGCTGTGAATTTAATGCGACTGGGTGACTTGAAAGTTGCTGATTATGTAGGTGCCCTGATCGGCCAGATCAAAGCTCAAAATCACCTGAATGCCTTTATTTCATATGATGAGAATTTGTTGCGCCGCCAGGCAGACGAACTGGACAGGAAAAGATCTTCGGGTGAAAAATGTGGTGCACTTTTCGGGCTGCCCATTGCGGTGAAGGATAATATTGAAACATCCGATTATATCACCACCGGGGGAACCGGGGCCTTGAAATCCTATCGCCCCCATCGGAATGCGCCGTTTTTACAAAGTCTGTTAGATCAGGATGCGCTGGTGCTTGGCAAGACAAACCTGCACGAACTGGCGTTTGGCATTACGTCAAATAATGGTGTCTTTGGCCCCGTCCATAATCCTTACAATATAGACATGATCGCCGGGGGCAGTAGCGGGGGCAGCGCGGCAGCAGTGGCCGCCCGCATGGCATCTTTTGCCATAGGCACGGATACTGGCGGCTCCTGCCGTATTCCCGCTGCCCTTTGCGGCATTGCAGGTTTTCGGCCAACCATGAAACGTTATGGTGCAGAGGGGGCTATTCCCATAACCCATACCAGAGATACACTGGGCACCATGGCCCGTACGGTGGAAGACATTCAGTTGATTGATCAGGCCATTACAAAAACAAATGATCCCAAGCCGCTTACAAACCTGAAAGATATTCGCCTTGGTGTCTCAAAAGAGTATTTTTTCGGCAATCTGGACAAGGATATTGAAAAGGCTACTGAAAATGCTCTGATAGTTTTAAGGGGTCTTGGGGCTGAAATTGTTGAGGCGAATATTGAGAATTTATCGGCCTTAAATGAGGCTGTGAGTTTTCCGATTTGTCTTTATGAGGCTACTCAGGACATGGAAAAATATTTAATACGTACCGGTCTGAGCTTTGATCAGCTCATAGAAGGTATGGGCAGCCCTGACGTGAAAGGGCTATATCAGGAAATTTATTCCAACCCGTCAATATCGGCTGAACACTATCAAAATCTGATAAAAACAGACCGTCCCAAGCTCCAGAGAGCTTACCGTGATTATTTTCAGAACAACGGGCTGGATGCTATGGTCTTTCCCACGACCAGATTATCGGCCTGCCCCATAGGACAGGATGAAACTGTTGTCATAAACGGCATAGAGATACCAACTTTCGATGCTTATGTCCATAACACGGATCCGTCCAGCAATGCGGGGCTTCCGGGAACTTCTGTGCCCATGGGAATGACCGCGAACTGCCTGCCAATGGGACTTGAGTTCGATGGACCGGAAGGGTCTGATGACAGGATTTTACAAATAGCCTCACTCTTTCAAAAAGCTATCGGCTACTTGCCCACGCCAAAATCAGGAGGATGAAAAATGACGGCCAAAAAGGATTACTCAAGAATTGACCGGAATACGTATATTGCTGTTATTATCGGATCCTGTGTTGCCTATAGCGGGCTTTATACGATGCCCTTGTGGATTGGTGTCCTGACGGATCACCTGCAACTTGACCCTGCTCTGCCTGGCTATATGGGGTCCTTTCAATTGTTGATGGCAGCGGGCGCGGCGATCTGGGTATCCGGTAAAATTACCTCATATTCAGCCGTGCAACTGGCTTTATGGGGAACCTCACTTGTTTTAATTGCCAATCTGGCATCGGCCTTTTCCACGTCTTTGCCTTTGTTGTTTTTATTTCGGGGATTATCCGGTATTGGCGAAGGTATCCTGCTTGCGAATCTGAATGTTACCATCAGCCGTACGGAAAATCCGGATCGGTTATTCGCCATATCGCAAACCACTATTGCTCTGTTTGGTATTTCTCTTTTTGCCACAGCGCCAATATTAATGACGGGTTATGGTCCCTTGGGTATTTTTGGTTTGGTCGTTTTAGCGGCTGTGCTGGCTCTATTGACCGCTGGTTTTTTTCCATCAGCTCTGCCCATTTCTTCTCAGGAAACTTCGACAAAAAAGAACAAAAAATCCTTTGCTCTGCTTTTTACATCTTTGCCTCTTTTGGCACTTGGCATATTATTCATTGGCTGTCAGGGTGGCTGGGCTTATCTGGAACGTATGGGGGTTGCCAAAGCCTATAGCACCCCTCAGATCGGCCAATTTATTATGATTGGACTGGTGATCAGTTTGTTGGGACCTTTTGCGGCAAATCGTTTTTCCGCAAGATTTGGTCATCGATGTTCCATTATTTTGGGACTGGCCATATCAGGATTAGCTGTTCTGCTGGCCAGCCAGAATATCTCCGCTGATTATTATAAAATATCCGCTGCCATTTTTCCTTTTGCCACATTATTCATTGTCACGAGCTTTCTGGGGTATTTGGCGCGGCTGGATGTGTCAGGAAAGCTCGTGGCCTCAGCCCCGGCCTTTATCAACCTTGGGGGCACCCTGGGGCCTGCATTCATGGGCTTTATGTTATCAGCAGGGGGTTATCCCTTCATTGGAATTACGGTCATTGTAACTTACTTCATTGCTGTTGGCTTACTATTATATCCTGCCAGAAATGGTCTGAGCAATGAGATGTAGCGTATATTAATAAGGGCTAATCCGAGATCCATGGCGGCGAGGACGGACAGTTGGCATTATACCAGATTTGCACCTGATAGAGTTTTAAGGTTAATGGGCTGTTTATTTTTTTGTGACGTCATATTGTTAAAGACAAACTGATGTTACTTTGGTATCTGTATTTTAAAATGCGCTTTTAGATATGCGGGAAATATTACCCATGGTTGATAACGCAGAAAAGACAGGAGGCCTGGGAGGCTGGCTGATATCAACGAAATGGATGCCGCCCAGACACCATGTATCAATCATTGAGCGCGCGCGCCTGATCACGGCTCTTGATGCGGGGGGACAGCATAATCTTTGCCTGATCACCGCCCCGGCGGGTTTTGGCAAGACGACCCTGCTCAGCCAGTGGCGACAACGGCTTCTAGCCAGAAATATCAAGGTCGCCTGGTTGACGTTGGATGAATCCGACGGCGATATTAATAACCTGCTCTGCTATATTATATTCTCCCTTATTTCTGCGGGTCTTGATCTGGGGCGGCTTGAGATGTTGGCGGAACAGGGGCTTTCCGATACCTCGGCTCGCTCTTGTCTTGGCCTTCTGCTCACCAAAATATCAGAGACCCCGGGGGAGGTTGTCCTGATCCTTGATGATTATCACCGCCTAAAGGCGCGGGAGGTGGATCAGTTTATGGATGGGTTTCTGGATAATATGCCGGATAATTTCCATCTGGTGATCAACAGCCGGGAGCGGCCCATACTTGATCTGGCAAAATTGCGCTCCATGGGACAGCTTGTGGAGCTTAGTCCGGAAGAATTACGCTTTGACCTGCCTGAAATGAAACAGGTTCTGGACCTTGACCTGACGGAGGATCAATATTCCAGCCTGCTGGAAAAAACCGAAGGCTGGCCGGTGACCATACAGCTGGCCGGGCAATTGATCGGGTCCGGTGATAACCGGGATCAGGTGGTGGATTCTTTTTCCGGCAAATCCGGCCATCTGGCCGAATATATGTCCGAACAGATTATGAATAAATGCGCGGGCGAGGTGCAGGAGCTGCTGATCAAAACATCCATATTGGAACGGGTCAATGACGGGTTGGCCTATGCGGTATGCGGGATCAGAGACGGGTTTGAGAAGCTGGAAAAATCCAGCAGTATAAATGCGCTTTTTGTCCCCCTTGATGCGGAAAAGAAATGGTTGCGCTATCATCATCTGTTCTCAGATTTCCTGAAAGAGATGCTCCGCCGCCGCTATCCCGGGGAGATTGCGTCCCTGCATTTGCGGGCATCAGAATGGTTTGAGCAGGATAATAACCTGATCGAGGCGGTGCGCCATGCCTGCCTTGCCGAGGATTACGACCGGGCGGTGGATCTGATTGAAAAGGCCGGCGGATGGGAATTGATCCTCTATGGCGGGATAGGTTTTCTGCGCAGTCTGCTGCGCCATATTCCAGAGGAAAATTTCCACAATTACCCCCGGATGCAGGTGGCCCGGGCCTATCTCTATCAAAAGAATGGCCGCATACGCGAGGCGCGCAATAATATTGAATTTGCCCGCTGTAATCCCAAGCTACCGACCGGGGAATATGGCCCTCACATGGCGGCCGTTCAGCGTGATTTCGATATGATTGAGATTCTGCAGAATACTTATGAGGATAATTATAACGCCAACAGCCTTGATATATTGAACCAGCGCATTGCCCAGACCGATGGTAATGACGGCATATCCCTAGGGGTGATCAATTGCGCCCGCGCCCTGACCATGATGGGGGAGGGGAAATTTGACAAGGGCATGGCCTTCGTTCAGGACGCGATCCGGTCCATGCGGCAGGCCAACAGCGTTCTGGGGATAAATTACTGTTATTTGCATCTGGGGCAGCTTACTTTTTATCAGGGAAACCTGCGGCAGGCCGAGGCCTATTTTCGCGAGGCCCGCAATATGGCGGACGAGAATTTCGGCTCGGACAGCGGGCTGAAATTCACCGCTGATGTTTCCTTGTTGTCCCTGCAGGACTGGCGGGGGGAGGTGGGCGATGACCTGAACCGGTTTGAGGTGGCCCTGAATCATATCGAAGATTTTGATGGCTGGTTTGAGGTTTATGCTCTGGCCTATGAAATGTTGCTGACCCGGGCCTGCCGGGACAAGAAAACCACCGCCCTTCTGGCCCTTCGGGACAGATGCCAAAAGGTTGTTGATGAACGGATCAACGGGCGGCTCGCGGTTTTTGTTGATTGCTGCCATATGCTGATTGCCCTCATGGAGGATAATATCACCGATGGGGAACGCATCCTGTATCAGGTGAAAGATACATATGCTCCCGGCCAATGGATGACGGCCCCGGAAAAATGGCGGCCTTATCAATATATGGGCAAGGCCATAGCCCTGTGGCATATGAAGCAGCAGAATTATCCGGCGGCGGCAGAAATCCTTATGGATATGGCGGCCTGTTGTCGGTCAGTGGGGGCCAATTGTTTTCTGCTTAATGTGTTGGTGTTGCAGGCGGACCTTGCGTATCGGCAGAATGATATGGCCGCGGCCTCTGACCTGTTGTTCGAGGCCGCGGCCCTGGCCTGGCCTGAAAATATCATGCGGCCCTTCACGGAAAATGATAATATCGTTCCACTGGTTTCAGCCACCCATGCGGTGCGGCGGGAAAAGAATGTGGATCGGTTGGCTCTGAATTTCCTTCAGGAATGTGCGGCCAAGGCCAAAAAAATCAAGAAAATCACCCTGTTGCAACAGGATCTGCTCAGCAGCCGGGAAATGGAGGTTCTGGCCGAACTTCAGGGCGGATTAAGCAACAAGGAAATTGCCCGCGCCCTTGAAATGACCGAGCATACGGTAAAATTCCATTTGAAAAACATTTTTGCCAAGCTGGGCGTGGATAAAAGAACCAAGGCCATCGTTGTCGCCCGGCAAAAGGGATTATTGAATTGATTACAGCTATTTTACCCTACCCAAAGGAGTAGTTTTTTTGATCCGGGCAAAAAACCTATCCTGATTATGGCGGTTTCTACTCTTCTTGCCCCTTGTGCGCGGCGATAAAAATGCAAATAATTATCCTGTCATAAAACATAAATATTCTTTAGGAGAGGATCACCAATGACCAAAATGCTCGGAAAAATTTGCACCACATCACTTTTTGCCCTCATGGCCACGGCCCCACAGATGTCACTGGCGCAGGACAGCGACCAGAATGACGCCTTCACTCTGGAGGAGATTATCGTTACCGCCCGGATGCGGTCGGAAAGCCTGCAGGATGTACCGCTCAGTGAAACCGTCTTTTCCGCACAGGCGATTGAGGATTCCCGCATTGATACGGCAGATGATTTCTTGCAATTGACCCCTAATGTGACGCTGGCCAATTCCCAGAGCGCGGGCGTGTCCTTTATGACCATTCGCGGCGTGTCACAGGTTCGCAACGGCGAGGCCCCTGTGGCCGTGGTGGTTGACGGCGTGTTGCAGATCAACAACCGTCAGTTCACGCAGGCCATGTTCGATATGCAATTCATCGAAGTCCTGCGCGGGCCGCAAGGAGCGCTCTATGGCCGGAACGCGGCGGGCGGGGCGATTTTGATTACCTCAAACCAGCCCACGGACGAGATGGAAGGTTATGTGAGGGGCACCATCGGTAATGGTAATGAATATGCCATTCAGGCGGCTGTTGGCGGCCCGTTGGTGGCGGATAAATTGAAATTCCGCATTGCGGCTAAATATCAGGATATTGGCGGGTATTTGGATAATATTCAGATGAACAAAAAAGCGGATTATTTGCAGGACTTTACCCTGCGCGGTATTCTGGAGTGGACGGCGTCGGAAAATCTGACCGCGACCCTGCGGGGCAGTATGGTGCGCACAAAGGGTGGCAGCTTGAATTTCCAGTTTCAGTCCGTGGCCTTTGACGGCAATAGCTGTAATACCTCCAACCCCTTTGGTGGCCCGGCCCCAGATGCGGACCGGGTGGTGCGGACATTCTGTGCCAATAATCTGGGCTTTAACGAGCGCAATATTGACGAGCTGTCCCTGAAAGTTGTCTATGACGGCGACGGGGTGACCTTTACCAATATTCTGTCCTATAACCGGGTCACAGAATATGGTCAGGGCGATCAGTTCCCCTATACCAATGAGGTCGATATTTTCGGCATCTTTGACGGCACACAGACCCAATATGTGGATGTTGATGCCTGGAGCGAGGAATTTCGCATGGCCTCCAATACGGAGGATTCGCTGCAATGGATGGTCGGGGCCTATTATCTGAAAACCGACCGGTTTATTTCCACAACCACCGGCGATGACAATCGTCAGGGCTTTGAGCGCATTGAAAGACTGCCGAATTTCACCAGCACGAAAAACCCGACTCTGTCTTTCATCGCCGATGATAATAATAACCGGGCCTGGGCCTTGTTCGGCAATGCGTCCTATAATGTATCGGAAGATTTGGAAATCGCCTTTGCCCTGCGCTATGACGAGGACAAGCGACAGCAGAATATTTCCCCCTTGAATACGGTTGCGGTTCCGGCGGGCTGCGGCAGCAATACGCCGCTGAATTGCCGTCAGGAAAAGACCTATAACAAGCTGCAACCGAAGGTTTCCATAAAATATGCGGTCAATGAGACAGCTAATCTTTATGCCTCTTACGGTGAGGGTTTTCGCAGTGGTCAGTTTAACCAGTTCGGTGTCGGTACGGCGGCGGCGGGCGTGGGTGTGAACGGGGTCAAGGATACCGTTGATGCGGAAATCACCAAGACCTTTGAGGTTGGGTTCAAAAGTGACCTTATGGAAAACCGCCTGCGGTTGAACGCAGCCGTCTTTCATACCAAAACCAATCCTCTGTATTTTGTTTTTATCGGTGCCGTGGGCGCGCAGGCTCTGGTCAATATTGATGAGGTTCGGCTTATGGGCGGCGAAATCGAGGCCGTGGCCAAGGTGGGCGGCGGTCTGGATGTCTATGCCTCATTTGGTTATACGGATAGCAAAATTCTGGCCAATAGCCTCAATCCGGCCACCATCGGCAATGAGGCTCCCTATATCGCCAAAACAACCCTGAACCTTGGCGCACAATATCGGGCGGATATTACAGACGGTATCGGCCTGATTGCCCGGGTGGATTATGAACGGCGTGGTGCGCAATTCTGGGATCCGGAAAATTCCACTGCCCGCAGCGCCCTTGATCTGGTCAATGCCCGTATCGGGTTTGAGGATACGGACGGCAAATGGTCGGTCATAGGATCGGTGCGTAACCTGACCGACAAGGCCTATAATTCCGAATGGGTGCTGGGCGGGTTTGCCCATCCGGCACGGCCCCGCACATGGCATCTTGATGTGAAGATGAACTTCTAGAATAGCCTTTGAAGGCTGACGAAAAGGGATTTTTTATGAAGATTTATCCAACCATACTCACGCCTGAAATGCTGGAGATCAATGAATTATTTGAGATCGCCGGGATGGCGGGGGCGCCCACTAACCTGAATGTAGGGGTCGCCGGTTTTCCGGATGGGTTGCGGCACCCGGCAGAGGGTATGGCAGCCCATGATCAGGATGAAATTTCCATCATTCTGGACGGCAGCTTCCTTCTGGAGACCAAAGACGGTCAATATTTATGCAAAATCGGGGATGTGATTCATATTCCCGCCGGAGAGGACCATGCCTCAACCGCACAGGGAAACAGCAAGGTTTTTTATGTTCTGTTCGGTGAAAACCATAATTTAGGTAAGGAATAAACATGCGTGCAGCAAGTGATGTGGGCGGGACTTTCACCGACCTTGTCTATTATGATTATGACGCCACATTGGGCAAAAGCGGCCCGGTCCGTGTCGCCAAGGTCGATACCACCCCGCCGAATTTTGAACAGGGGGTCATGGACAGCATTCACAAGGCTGGCCTGAAACCGGCGGAGATGACATTTTTCGCCCATGGCTCCACGGTGATCATCAATGCGCTGACCGAACGCAAGGGGGTTAAAACCGCCCTGATCACCACAAAAGGCTTTCGCGATGTGCTGGAAATCGCCCGGGGCAACCGCCCGGATCTGTTTAACTTTAATTTCCGCAAGCCCAAGCCCTTTGTGGACCGTTACCTGCGCATGGAACTGGATGAACGAACCACCTATCGGGGGCATGTGCAAAAGCCGGTGGACCTGTCACCGCTCTCGGAACAGCTCGACTATTTAAAGGCCGAAGGGGTCGAGGCCATTGCCATCAGCTTCCTGCATGCCTATTTGAATTCAGAGAATGAACAGGCGGTGATCACAGAAATCAATAAACTCTGGCCTGAAGTTTCCGTGCTGGCCTCCAGTGAGGTCAGCCGGGAATGGCGGGAATATGAACGCACCAACACCACGGTTCTGTCGGCTTATGTGCATCCTATCGCCAAAAAATATATTGAATCTCTGGAAAGCAAGCTGGCCGGGGAAGGCTTTACGGAGCCGCCCTATATGATGCAGTCCAACGGCGGTATCGCCACCGCGCAATGCGCCAAGGACAATCCCATCAGCATGGTTGAATCCGGCCCCGCCAGCGGTATTTTTGCTGCCGCCTATATGGGCAATATGATTGGTGAGAAGAATCTGGTGGTTCTGGATAT
>JAJRQU010000125.1 GCA_024280095.1 Alphaproteobacteria bacterium
ATCCGCGATCGCACTATATCCAAAATCTTAAAGCTTGGACTACATGGAAAATACATAACCATGCCTGCTCGGCGGAATATTAAAAAAAGCGTGTATATTAGATCACACTGTAACGCGCCGTATTTGCAGCCTTTGCGCTGTAAAGTCAAGCTAATAAATAATTATATGTGAATAGCATGTCCAAGCGCGGCCAATGCAGCCTCGGCAAAGGATTCGGTCACGGTTGGATGGACATGGATCGTGCCCGCAATATCCTCCAGCCTTGCCCCCATTTCAAGGGCCAGGGCAAATTCACCGGAAAGCTCGGACACATGCGGGCCAACCGCGTGAATGCCAAGAATCACATGGTTATCTGCCCGCGCCGTGATACGAACAAAGCCCTCTGCCGCTTCCATGGTCAACGCGCGGCCATTAGCCATGAGCGGGAATTTTCCAACAATTGTTTCTACGCCACCTGCCTTTGCCTCATCAGCTGATTTACCAACCGCGATGATTTCAGGATCGGTAAAACAAACAGCAGCAATGGCAACAGGATTAAATTCACGTTTTTTTCCGGCAATGATCTCGGCGACCACTTCGCCTTGCGCCGATGCCCTGTGAGCGAGCATAGGCTCGCCCGTCACGTCACCAATGGCCCAGACATTTTTCATGGACGTATGGCAATATTTATCAATCTTGATAAAGCCATTCTCCATATCCACGGCCATATTCTCCAACCCCCAACCGTCAATATTTGGCTGCCTTCCCACGGTCACCAACAGTTTATCTGCGGCAATGGTTTGTTCTTTGCCGTCTTTATCGGTATAGGACAGGGCATTATCCTGCCAACCACTTGCCTTCGCGGACAAATGTACGGTTACATCATGTTTTTTAAGCCATTGCTCTACAGGGGCCGTTAGTTCCTTGTCATAGGCGCTGAGAATTTTCTTGTCAGCCTCGATAAAGGTCACTTCCGAGCCGAGTTTGCGATAGGCAATCCCGAGCTCAAGACCAATATAACCCGCGCCGACCACAACAAGTCTTTTGGGAACTTCTGTTAGAGATAAAGCCTCCGCCGAGGATAAAATATCGCCGCCAAAAGGCAGAAAAGGTAATTCGGCAGCTTTTGAGCCATTGGCAAGAATGACATGTTCTGCGGTAATGGTTATGATGCCGTCCCGGGTGTCAACTTCGCATGTCTTGGCATCTTTAAATTTAGCCCAGCCTTTGACTTGTTTGACTTTTGCTTTTTTCAGCAAGGCTTCAACGCCGCTGTTCAGGCGATCAACGATACCATCTTTCCAGGCGATGGTTTCCGCAAAATCCAATTCCGGCTTTGCGGCAAGTTTAATGCCCAAATGGCCTTTTTCGCTATGAGCCGACATCTGTTCAAATTTATCCGCAGCATGAATCAGGGCTTTTGACGGAATACAGCCCCGTATAAGGCAGGTTCCCCCGGCCCTGTCCCCTTCGACAATGATTGTATCAAGCCCGAGCTGCCCGGCGCGAATAGCCGCCACATAGCCGCCCGGCCCTGCGCCGATAATCAATATTTTACATTTCATAACGTCGACCCTTACATGAATAATGTTGCGGGCTGTTCCAGAGCCCCTTTGATGAATTGAATTAGTTCCGCCGCCACAAAACCATCAACAACCCGGTGGTCAAAAGATGACGATAAATTCATCATTTTGCGAATCTGAATATCCGTTTCATTCATAACCATAGGACGCGGCACTATTTTATTAACCCCAATGATACAAACTTCTGGATAATTAATAACCGGCGTTGTCACAATGCCGCCTATTTTACCCAAACTCGTTATGGTCACCGTAGATCCGGAAAGCTCTTCCCGTTTTGCCTTTCCGCTGCGCGCCGCCGATGATACCCGCATCATTTCTGCGGCCATATCCCATATGTCACGGGTTTCAGCATGGCTGACAACCGGTACCATAAGGCCGCTTGGTGTTTGGCTTGCGATACCCAGATGCACCCCGGAAAAGCGGCGTACCAGACTATGCTCCGGATCATAATGGGAATTGCATTCCGGAAATTTCTCCATACCCTTTAAGGTTGCCATCATGATGAAAGGCAATATGGATAATTTGGGCTGATCTTCCGTTCGATTGGCGTTCAGGAAATGACGCAGTTTTTCAACTTCGGTCACATCTACTTCTTCCACATAGGAATAATGGGGGATACTGCGTTTGCTCAGCTCCATCCTCTGGGCAATTTTACGGCGTATGCCAATGACAGGGATTTCCTCTATAGCGGTGCGTTTTTGTTTCTCAAAACCAGATATCCTGCCGCCTGATGCGATAAAATCATCAATATCCTGATGACTGATCCGCCCCGCAGGCCCGCTTCCGGGAACTCTGGCAAGATCAATATGTGCCTCCAAAGCCCGCAGGCGAACGGCGGGGGAAGCCAATGGATGGTCATTCACTGTACCGGATGTTGGCATGGCTATTGGCCCTGATACTGCTACTGGTTTTACTGGGGACTCTATTATAGTTTTTTCTGCTTTCTCAGCCGGATCTTCTGCATTGGGTTCCGTGTTTCCGGCACCTTCCACCTCAATCACCACCATAGCTGTTCCCACAGGAATCATTTCACCAAGTTGGCCCTTAATGGACAGGATTTTTCCATCAACGGGGCTGGGGATTTCTACGGTCGCCTTATCGGTCATCATATCAATCAGGGGCTGATCCTCTGTAACCATATCACCCACTTTGACATGCAGTGCGGCGACTTCAGCCTCAACAATTCCTTCACCCAAATCGGGAAGTTTGAAAAAATACTGTCCCATGACCTAACCCTCCATTACGATTTTTATGGCGTCCAAAACGCGGCCCTGCCCCGGAAAATATTCCCATTCAAAGGCA
>JAJRQU010000126.1 GCA_024280095.1 Alphaproteobacteria bacterium
AGAGCCGGAAACCAAGGGGTGCCATGGGGGCAGGTCTTTGCCTTCGCTTACCATTCGGTAAGCGCAGCTATCAGGCAGCCAATGAAATTCAGATATTTGATCAGGCGTCAGCACAACACAATCCGGCACCAGTTTTTTTCGATGCGGGTAATTTGCACATTGGCAACTGTCGATGTCTAAAAGCCGGCAGGCCACATCGGTATAGGCTATCTCCCCGCTGTCACTATCTTCTATTTTATGAAGGCAGCATAGCCCGCAGCCATCACAAAGGGATTCCCATTGCGCAGGTGTCATATGGGACAGTTTTATGTCACGCCAGAATTTTGGTTCTTCCATGATTGCCCCTCCCATAATTTCCCCTCCCATAATTGTCCCTAATGATTATTTGATGACGTCTTCCAGTTTTTTTGCCATCACCTCGGGATCGGTCAGGCTTCTGAAATGGGTAAGATATTCACCCTGCCTGTCCATGAGATAAATATAGGAGGTATGGTTGACCAAATAGGCCTCAGGGTCCGCGCCCTCTTCCTGCTGTTCCTTGGCCCCATAAGCGCGATAGGCTTTTTTTGCAGCCTTTATCTGTTCTATGCTGCCCGTCAGGCCAACCATATTTTCATGAAAGGCGGGGACATATTGCGCCATAATATCGACTGTATCCCGGATTGGATCGACGGTTATGAAAATCGGCGTTATGGCCTTCAGGGTTTTTTCTGAAACCTGATCAAGGGCGTCAGACATGATTTGTAATTCTGTTGGGCAGACATCCGGGCAATAAGTATAGCCAAAATAAACCAACATATATTTCCCCCTAAAATCTTTATCGGTCACGGCTTTGCCATGATGATCAACTAGCGTAAAGGGGCCCCCGATAAGAGCTTTGGCGTTTTGTTGTGCGGTTTTTACCGGCGGTGTATAAAAATACGTGATAAAAATGGCAAAAATTCCCGCAAGCACCAAAAGTATGATCAGAAGGATTCGGGATGTTGTCATTGTCTATTCCTGTCATGAATAAATTATTATTTTATTGTTTCGATCTATGTCCCCTATATATAATAGTCATCAGGAATGAAAGCGACCTAAAAACTGGAGTTTTGAATGCAATTTAATAAAATCGTCGGCGTTGTCATAATTATGACCGCACTTGGGCTGGCTTCGGCGCAAAGCCAAAGCTTTTCGGCATCCTATAAATTTCTTAAAGCGATCAAAGACGTTAATTATCAGGATATTAAGATTGCTGTTGAAAAGGGCGTGAATATCAACACCCGTGATTATGACGATAAAACTACCGCATTAATCATCGCCGCCAAGAAAAGAGAGCTGCCCCTTGTTAAATATCTTCTTGGGTCTGGCGCAAAACCGAATCTGGTTGGCAAAGATGGCAAAACCCCTTTGGTGATCGCCGCAGAGGCGGGAAACAGAGCCATGGTTGAGGTTTTGATCAAGGCCGGGGCGGATCTGGATTTGGGGGACAATAACGGCACGACTCCGTTGATCGCGGGCGTTCTGGTGAAACGGGATCGGATTGTGGAATTATTGCTTAAGAGCGGGGCCGATTATACATTAGAGGATTACTCTGGCCGTTCCCCCCTTCAGCATGCCATAGACCACAGGCGATCCAAGACAGAAAAAATATTAAGAAAAGCCGGCGCGACATATTAAAAGGAAGATTTAAACTTCTTGTCTATCAGGAAACCCTGATACATATGGATGCCAAAGGATTTTCCGAATTCAAGAGCATTTTCCGTATCGCAGTGACATAAAATAATACGCATATTGCCATGATCCGCTATGGCGGAGAGGATTTTATCCTGCTCAGCACTTCCGATGAGTTTTATATAGTCTGGTTTCCAACTGATTTTCAGGAAATCTACGGACAGGAGTTCTCTGTCTAATACCTGCAAAGCTTGAATATCTATTGCATCGAGGATGATTCGGCACCCTAACCGAGATAGTTTTTTTTGTGCATCATAATAGTTTTGAATATTGGAAATCACATCGAACATGCCCATTTCCAAAATCAATGGTTGGTTATTTTTTTGTTTAAATAAGGATATGAATTTATCAAATTCAGGCGTAAGCACGGTTTCTACATTGATGTTAATGCTAATAACCTGATCTCTGATAATATCTTTTGTGGGTAAGCTTTGCATTATTTTGGTATCAAAGGTACGTGTTAGCCGCTTGAACAGCCATTTGTCAGCATATAGGTCATAGGTGGGTAGCAGGCTTTCTTTAATTTGATCCACTGAGATATAATGTTCAATAAAAATTGGTTTTGCATTTTTGTCGCCGACGATAACAAAGGCTGTCTGATCGGCGATCATCCGATCGATGTCCATGTTGGTTAAATTACGTTCCAGCTGATCCAATTGCATTGGCCCCATGGGCTGCGATGTATCTTGTTTTGCGATGGGGTCATAACGTGGTTTGGTGACATTCACTGTTTTGAGGTTTGGCGGCTTAAAATCCTCGGAATGGCTTAACGTTTGATCCAGATTTTTAATCATGGATTTCAGGCTGGGCGCATTTTGTGGTTCTTTTGTCGCGGCAGGGGCGGGCTTTTGTACCTGTTCTTTTATTTGTTTGGGGGGGGGCGGGACTGCGGCGTTTTTGAGGCCGCCCACCATATGCATGAAGCGATCCATATCTATCGCCAGATCATACCATTCACAAAGTTCATCATCCCGTCCCTCTTCAATATATTTTTTAACGAGCGGGCTATCCTCGACGGCTCGCCGGGCCGCTAGAATGGCGATGTCAAGCTGTGCGAGGGAGCTGCCCTGACAGATAAAAACAACGTCAAAATTACTTGTCCAGAAAAGCTGGCCGCTTTTACTTTGGATGAGTTTGTTAAAGGCGGTGGCAATGGTTCTTCGGTGATAGGGCTGTTTATGGCCCCTGTCCAGAAGTGAAAAATGTAAATGAATGCCGCGATAATCTTCTGGATGCCGTTTTATGGCACGCATGGCAGAGATCAGGTCATCCACCTGACACGGGGTGGCGGAACTTTCCATATGATTTGAATTTTCCGTGGCTGACATAATATTACTCTATACTAGATTTGATCAATTGCTTGAAATATATCATATTTTAGCAGAAATGTGACTGTATATCAAATGGGGGCTAAATTCGTTGAAATTTGATAATTTAAAGCCGTATAACAAATTATATCGTTACATTCTGTGTAACCACCAGGCATTTTCATTAATGGAATAATAGGGCCGGTAATGTAATACAGCCTTTTCCTTGACGACGTAGGAAATCTGGTTGTCAAGAACCAGCCTTTGATTATCCACAGACACCACCAGCACAGCATGGGGAACATCAAGATTTGTATCCTGAACTACCACGATACGCATCATATCAGGGTCAAATCCCAGCTCCTTTAAAGACAGATATTTGGCGATGGCATAAT
This sequence comes from Alphaproteobacteria bacterium, assembly GCA_024280095.1. Taxonomy (GTDB): domain Bacteria; phylum Pseudomonadota; class Alphaproteobacteria; order Sphingomonadales; family Emcibacteraceae; genus Paremcibacter. The sequence goes on from JAJRQU010000126.1 coordinate 3,416, forward strand.
CTTCGCAGTCCCCGTCTTTGTCAAAAAACTGACGTAAAGATGCCCAATAATCCGGCACACCCCAATTAATAATATCGGTTATATAGGGGGCATTATTCATATGAATATTGATTTCGGAAATTTGCTGGTCTGTGGGTTTGTCTTTCAGAAATGTTAAAAGTTCCCGCCAATCTTCCATATAGCAATTATTTTTGGCCGTGAGCCGGCAATTCTCTTTTGTATCAGGGGTTTGCTTAAGATCCCCCTTAACGCGTTCCAACATACTGTTCCATTTTTTAAAGGCGACCAGCTGCCGGCTCATCGTCTCATAGGAACCAAAAAGGCCGGTTCGGCCCGCATTGTTTTTTTGTGCGAAGGTTGTGGGTGAAATGAAGAGGATAAGCCCAAGGGTAAGGGTTAGGCGGGCGAATGATTTTATGAAATGGGATTTAAGTGCAAACAAAATTTAAAACTCATATAGTTCAATTAACGGGTAATGGCATAATATTAAGGATGTGGCTTATCAGAAAAAATAACAGGCCATCCAAATCTTTACTTACGGACTATATACGGGGTAAGGTTACCTAAATATTAAAAAATAAGTTTGTGGCCTTAAACTTTTCAGCAGAATGGACTTTTTATATGAGTTTGCGACCTTTATCAGCCGGTGTGGCACTGGGGATCCTGATCATCGCCGGGGCGGCCATTGCCTTGTTACTGGTTCTGAGGTTTGCCCAGTCAGAAGCGGACAGGGATAGTCTGGTATGGCAACGCCAGATGGCCGTTGTGATCAACAGTCGGGAGGTGGCTCTGGAAGAATGGTTGGCCGAGCAGAAAAAAGTTATCAGCCGTCTGGCGGAAAACCCGTCGTTGAGGATTTATCTTGGCAATATAGAGGCCGCTCCTGCGCCGCAAGACGTGGAAAATTTGGCCCAAGCAGCCTATCTTGAAAACCTGATGAAGGGGGCTGCGATACAAAATGGGTATATATCTGTTTTGGATCAGGATTTTAAGATAAGGGCAAACCTTAATAAACAAAGGGTTGCCGGCCTCGCGCTGACCAATCCTCAGGGGCAGGTCATTGTCTCAACGCCCAATATGCCCTCGGTTATTCGCAGTGTGGCGGGATTTCTTGACCGGGGTGCAGGCAACGAAGTGATCAGTTTCGGGCCTTATTTGTCAGATGATAAACGGCCGGTCATTGCATTCGTTGCGCCGGTTTTCGGGGTGCAGGATGATAATAGCGCCCCTGCCATTGGTTTTGCTGTGGGCATCAAGACTGTGCCGGAAGATTTTTATCAAAAATTGACCCAACCCGGAGATATAAGCAAAACAGCCAAAAACTATATTGTGCGCAAGAATGGCACGGCCATGGAGTATTTATCACCGCTGCGCATGGAAAATGGTGATGTCAATTCGCCATTAACAATGGTATTGGATGCAGAAAGCCCTGTATTGGCCGCAGTTTTTGCCGTTCAGACGGCCAGAGAGACAACCGGTGGATTTTCCGAGCGGATGAATTATGAAGGTAAAAATGTTTTGGTTACGGGCCGAAAAATTGCGGGAACCGACTGGGTGCTGGTGCGTACAATAGATTCGCAAGAAGTCCTTGGGGCTATTCAGGCCCGCAAACGAACGATAATCTGGATCGCAAGCCTGACCATTCTGGCCGTCAGTATTCTCATCATTCTGATTTGGCGGCACGGGGTGTCTGTTCGGGTGACAAGAGCAGCGGCACGGCAAAGAATTTTGAGTCGCCGGTATGAAAAACTCAGCCAGTTCCTACAGATTGTAACGGATAGCCAGCCAACCGTGATCACCGCCATTGATGGCCATGGCCGGTATCTTTTTGCCAATGCGCCGGCGGCTCAGGATACAGGGCTCAAGGCACAAGATATCATTGGTCAAAGAATCTCATCTGTCAAAGGCAGGCTTCAGTCGCCAGATATGGAAAACTATTGCAATCAGGTTATGGAAAATGGCACCCCGCTTTCGATTATAGAACAGTTGCCGGGGAATGAGATAACCATTAAATCGGATTATGTTCCCTTATTGATTGACCAGAATCAGGGCGTTTTGATGGTTACGGAAGATATTTCTGAACTGGTTCGGGAACGTGAACGCCGGGAGGTGGCCTTAAAGAGTTTGGTCAGCACGCTGACCATGGTGATTGATAGCCGAGACCCTTACAGCGCCCACCATTCGGAACGTGTGGCCATGGTTTCGTTGGCCATTGCCATGGAAATGAATGCGGATGATGTGACATGTGATACGGTCAATATTGCGGGGGCCTTGATGAATTTGGGCAAAATTCTGGTACCGCGAGAGCTTTTGGTTCGCCCAAAGGGCCTGTCTGAGAATGAGCTGGAAACGGTTCGCAGCAGCATTATGAAAAGTGCCGATATGCTCGAAACTGTGGATTTTGACGGCCCTGTTGTTAAAACCTTACGGCAGGTCAGGGCCCACTGGGATGGTTCTGGAGTGCCGCATAATCTGGCCGGGCATGATATTCTGTTATCTGCGCGGATAGTGGCGGTGGCGAATGCCTTCGTGGGCATGTCCAGCGCCCGTGCGCATCGGGCCGGCATGGATATGGAAAAAGCCACATTATTATTATTGAATGATGCCGACCGAATTTATGACAGAAAACCCGTTACCGCTTTAATGAATTATATTGAAAATAAAGGCGGGGCAGAGCAATGGAAAGAATTCGGGATACCTCTAGCGGACTAGTGCCCTGTGGCACCTTATTTGCATGGTTTGGACGGTTTTACAAGCCTGCCGAGCAGGCGCGCGGCGTGCCGTCATGCCCCGCATAACAAGCGTCGGGCCGCACACGCGGCAGGCTTGTAAAGCCGCCCGAAGGGTCACCTATCCCGTTCCCTGAAGGGCGTCACCGCTGCTTGCCGATGCTAAAGCATCGCCCGCGCAACGCTTCCTACCCAGAAAACGGGATAGGTGATCCAAATCATGCAAATAAGGTGACACAGGGCACTAGGGATTATGCATTTGTTGTGGCAAGTCGGCAAGCCTCCTTTGGCAGCTTTCCCTGTAGCTGCGCCATAATCTTTCTGCCGCGTTCGCCGCCATACCCATCAATATTGCAGGCAATAATATAATCCATTGCATTGAGGTGGGCTGCAATAACCTGAAGGTCAACGTTAGGAAATTCTTCGACTGAGCGAATATATTTATTGAGCGAATCTGCTATGTCTGTAATCATATAATAGCCGAAGCTACCGCCAAGCCCTATGACATTATGAATGAGGTCCAAAATTTCCGTTCGGGTATTTTTTGTTTCTCGCCGATCGCCCTGTTTCAATGCCAAATCATTCTCTTTCAATGAATGAAGATGTTTGTGGAGCTCTTTAAGCTGGATTTTTGTCCAATGTAGATAGCTGCCGTTTAATCTATTGATAACGCCGCTATCATGGGAATTATAATATTTTTCTAGACTCATAGACACACCTTTTGGTTGTAGTAATGCTATCATTACAACTTAATATGGTTAGTAAAAAGTAAATGTCGTGAAAGATTAAAAAAACCTTGCCGGTTAATGGCCATGAAAGATTAAAAAAAAACCTTGCCGGTTAAGGCAAGGCTTAGTGTTAAGTACTTATCAGGGCTAAAGTACTCAGGGTATATCTATAAAGGATGTAAAAAATAAGTTGTGAGAAGCCGTCAAGGGCTAAGTCTCAATCTTCCCATTTTTTCATGATTTCTGCACGTTGCTTGATCATTCCATCAGCAATGTAAATACAAAAACCACCGACAAGTATCGTTACGATCATAAATGTCGCGGGCAGAAGCAAATGCGGCCCTGCGAGCATGATGGACATCAGTAACAATAGTGAGATGACGCCGCATGATATGAACGTAATTGTATTTGCCATTTTTTATCCTTCTTCAATTACATGAGTACTTATAACAGCCCAATTAAACTGCTAACCTTGATATAAATCAATTTTCAGAAAGTTTCAATAGCCTTACATATCTTCACGATAAAAAATATGGCTGCCCACTTGAATGGTGGGTTGAAGATACTTGGCCCACCGTGGATTCACATAGTCTGCGTGATAGTGTGTGGAGCGCGCGGTAACATCGCTTTGGGCATTCTTCAGCGCCCCGCCAGCAACGCGCCGGGCAATATTCCACGCGGCCATTTCATAGGGGTTATCGGATAGGCCGTCACAAGCAAAGGAAAATTGACATTTATGCCGGCGTTGCTCATTCTGGAATACCACGGCGCAGATATTATTGGGATAACGTCTGTCTTTAACGCGGTTCATAATGACATAAGCCACGGCAACCTGGCCTTCAAATGGTTCACTTCGGGCTTCGAAATATATGGCTTGCGCAAGGCATTTGAAGGATTTTTCGGAAATATCCATGGGCAATTCGGCTAACACCATATCCATATCCGCATCATAAATGCTAGATGGGCTGTATAATTCCGTCATTTCAGTCGTCAATTTCTCATCGCCCTGAATAGAGGCATTCACTTCTGCTCTGGGTATAATAGAAAACCCCATAAGACAAACAACGATAAAAACCGGTATAATACCAATCACGAGCTTATAATTTTTCATAAGCCTTACTCCTGTTTTCCGGCTTAATCCGCCGAATGGTGTAGATTGTTGAATTTTGACTCAACAATGATTTCGACAGAATGCTTTCCATCAAAACCCGCTTGCAACTTGACGCTTTTTCAGCTCTTATTATTATGAAATTTTAACAACGGTCTCTTTGGACCTGTCTGCGTACCGGAAAGCCCTTCCGGATTTTTCGGCCCTATTCTTTGGCCTTATGTTTCTGCAACTGTTTCCGTAACCTTCAATTATGCGATTTAGATCACGTGATTTAATTGATGCAGTGCAGTATTACCTGCCAATCGATGCGATTTATATCAAATTTTAACTGTTTGTCAATCTTTTGTCAACTTTGGGGATAATTATTTGGCGCGTAGAAACCACGTGCAATCATTATCTGTTCGGGTTATTATCCAACCCATGAAGAAAAAACTCATTAAACTCAACCCGTTACAGAAACGTACTTTGGCGTTATTTCAGCTATTGGCGGACAATCCGGAAAGCGCAACATTGGACATAAAAACCGGGGAAGTCACCATATCTTATCTGCCTGAAGTTCACGGCGACCATGTTCATATTGGCAATTATGTGGTTTCCGGTCAGGACGCCAGCGGCTTTTCCAATGAGGCGGTTTGGCGGGCGCTGGAACGTAAAGGATTAATAAAATCCGCCTTTCCCATTCAGGCGACTTTGACCCCGCAGGCGTTGGCATATGATACGGGATTACGCGATCAATTTGAACATTCGGACCATTAAACAAAAAATAAGGATTGAAATATGACAGACCTAAGCATCACCACATCACAGAGGGTGTCCTCATTTAGATTCTGGCCAAAATTCTGGCCAACAGTTTGTACCATGTCCATGATTATAGGTGGTATGGGGTTGCAAGCTCATGCCCATGAAAAGGCCCATGAGCATATGGCTGAATCCGGAAAAACGCTGTCGGCGGTTATTGCGGGATCTCATCGCTCGGACGCCAGCAAGGCACGGGATCAATATCGAAACCCGAAAGCGACTTTGGAATTTTTTGGCTTGAAGCCAGATATGACTTTGGTAGAGATATGGCCGGGCGGCAAAGGTTGGTATCAGGAGATTTTGGCGCCTTATATGCAGGCGAACGGCACATATTATAGTGCGGGCTTTGATCTTTCTGCGACAGAAGGCTATCAATTTAAATCAAATAGCGCGATTGCCGCGCGGCTGGCCAGTGATGCCGACCTATATGGCAAAGTGATCGTGACGGAATTGGTTCCACCGGCAAAGGTTGAAATTGCGCCGGCGGGATCCGTCGATATGGTGGTTTCTTTCCGTAATTTCCACAATTGGCAAATGCGCGGTGTTGAAAAAGATGTCTTGAAGGCGGTCTTTACGGCTTTAAAGCCCGGTGGTATTTTTGGCATCACGGACCACAGAAGCGATAAATCAACGGGTAAAGACGGCTATATCAGCCCCGCTGATTTAAAGGCTGCGGCCGCTGAGGCGGGGTTCATTCTGGTGGCGACAAGCGAAATTAACGCCAACCCAAAAGATACGCATGTTCATGAAAAAGGCGTCTGGACATTACTGCCGACCTTGGCGGGTAACGATGCGGATAAAGATAAAATGCGCGCTATTGGCGAAAGTGACCGCCTGACCATGAAATTCATGAAGCCGGCCCAATAGTCTTATAAATATGAAAAGACCCCAAGCCTATAAAATGGCTTAGGGTTTTTTCTTTTTGTTCTGTGTCTAAAAAAGATATTGATTATTTCCTTTTGAGCAGCATGGCAATGCTTTGTGTCAGGTCTGTAGAAAGCTTTGACAGCTCGCCTGCGGCCGCACTAATCTCGCCTGATGACGCGCCTGTATTTTCAATCATTTCGCTAATCTGGGAGAGGTCAGATGAAACCTCCTGAGACCGTTGGGCCTCACTTTGAATATTGGCACTAATCTCGCCAGTGACGGCATTTTGTTCGTCAACGGCAGAACTGATTTCACCATTAATGGTACTCATACTATCTACCGTGCCGGAAATTTCCTCAATGGCTTTCACCACGGCGTCCGTTGCATGTTGAATATCGGTAATTTTCGTTGAAATTTCAGTGGTTGCGGCTCTGGTTTGGCCGGACAGGGCTTTTACCTCTCCGGCGACGACGGCAAAGCCTTTACCCGCATCACCGGCCCGCGCCGCTTCAATGGTGGCATTAAGGGCCAGCAGGTTGGTTTGGTTGGCAATTTCTTCGATCAATTTAATCACTTCACCAATTTCGTTGGCGGACTGGCTGAGTTTTGTGATCATCTCTTTACTGATATTGGTTTCATTCACGGCCTGCTTGGTGACTTTGCTGGCCTCTTCAATATTGCGCATGATTTCCCGAATGCTTGCGGTCAGCTCTTCTGTTGCAGAGGCAACCCCCTGAATACTTGCGGTTGTTTGTTGGGAATTTGTAGTAACAGCGGCGGTTTTCTGGCCGGATTCAATGGCAATCTGGGACATATTCTCGGAGGTCGCACTCAGCTCCGTTGCCGCCGCGGCGACGCCTTCTGAAATTTGCATCACGACTTTTTCGACCGCAACCTGATCTGTGATGATATCCCAGGTGAGCATCGGGCCGAGATAGTTTTCTTTCTCATCAGTGATCGCGCTGACATTCAAGAGCAGGGTTTCTTCACCGAGGGCGATGCGGGCAGAATGCGGCAGGTTGCTTGGATCAGACAGAATGCCCCGCTGCATGATGGGTTTTTTATGGAAAATATCAATACAGCTTCCCAGCGCCTGCTCGGCGGTGATCGGCAGCAGATGTTCAATTTTGCGCAATGTATTAATACTGGCCTCATTGGCATAATCAATCTTGAAGCTCTCAGGATCACAGGTCAAAACATTTAGCGGCATTTTATCCAGCATATTCATCAGGCGAACCGTTTGCTTTTCTGTTTTATGCTGCTGCGTAATGATGCTCCATGTTAAGATGAAAGTATCATCACCCATTGCCGTGACAAAAAGATCAAGAAACTCATCGCCCAGGGTAATCACCGTTCGGTAAGGCAAGTTCTTTGGGTCGTTGAGCATGCTGCGCTGGTGGCTGGGAACTTTATGGAATACGTCAATGCAGGTGCCAATGAGGTCTTTGGGGTCAATTGGAAGAAGATGTTTTAAAGTCTCAAGTGTCTCTATGCTTTGGTGATTGGCATAGGTGATTGTAAAGCTTTCTTTGTCACATAACATGACATTAATGGGAATAGTTTCGAGTACTGTAAGATATAAATCAGGCGCGTCACCTTGCTCGTTGGTGGCAGGAATTGGAACGATATCGGCTGATTTATTGTTTTTTCCGGACTCGAAAAGCATGATTATTCTCCATTACGGGGTTTTTCAGTAGTGTAAGATGTTCAAGCCGAACGCGGTTAACATCAATGATAATTTTTATTTTAAATTTATATAATAGGGAGTCTTTATAAACCCTTAATTTACAGGCATGAATAGATAGAACTATCAGAAGAGCCTCTCGCGCGCGAATTTCTGGGGTCATTTTTTCTTCCCTGATGAAAATGACGATGATTATTTTTTAAGGCGCGTGATCAGGCTGGAGGTATCAAACCGGTTGCCGCCTGCGGCCTGAATTTCCTTATAAAATTCATTTACCAAGGCGGTTACCGGCAAATTGGCCCCGTTATTACTGGCTTCTGCCAGCACAATATCAAGGTCTTTACGCATCCAGTCAACGGCAAAACCAAAATCAAACTGTCCCTCTATCATGGTCTGATGGCGATTTTCCATCTGCCATGATTGCGCGGCCCCTTTGGATATGACCTCCACCACAGCCATGGGGTCAAGTCCGGCGGCTGTGGCAAAATGAATCCCTTCTGACAGGGCCTGCACCAGACCAGCAATACAAATCTGATTAACCATTTTGGTCAGTTGGCCACTGCCGGCGGGGCCAAGAAATTTGGTTTTCTGGGCGTAGCTTTGTAAAATGGGATCAATTTTTTGAAAGATGGCCTCTTCGCCGCCAATCATGATGGTTAAGCGACCCTTCTCTGCGCCGGCCTGCCCGCCGGATACGGGGGCATCAAGGAAATGCAGGCCTCTTTCCTGAGCTGCCGCGTCCAGTTGCCGCGCTACCGTTGCTGATGCGGTGGTATGGTCGACGAATATGGCCCCTTTTTTCATTGTTGAAAATGCCCCGTCCGGCCCCAATGTTATGGCTTTGATATCGTCATCATTGCCGACACAGGCAAAGACAATATCGGCATATTTTGCGGCTTCGGCAGGGGTTTGGGCATAATCTCCGCCATATTCTGATGTCCATTGTTCCGCCTTTGCCGTTGTTCGGTTATAAACGGTGACGCCATAGCCTGATTTTTGTAAGTGTCCGGCCATGGGATAGCCCATCACCCCAAGGCCCAGAAAAGTGATTTTAACATCACGCATATGTTCAGTCCTTAATAATGCGGTGGTTTTTCATGAAGCATGGGGCCATCTTCTGATGGGTTTTCAAGATTTTCCAAACGTTCTTTGGCCCGCGCAAGATGTTTCTTGAGCTTGTCGATATCTTTCCACTGGGCGTTCACCATATCGCTTAAATCCTGAATCTGTTGATCCTGATAGGCGATGGTTCGTTCAATTTCTTCAAGGCGCTTTAGATCAGTCGTCATATTATACTCATATAGCGTATTTCGCCTTATCTTGGCAATCTGGAATGACCCATCAAGAATTTATCAACGGAACGGGCCGCCTGACGCCCTTCGCGAATGGCCCAAACCACAAGTGATTGGCCCCGGCGCATGTCACCGGCGGTAAAAACCTGAGCGCGGGAGGTTTGATAATCATCGGTTCCGGCAAGAACATTGCCGCGCGAATCAAGCTTAACGCCCAATTGTTCGAGCAGACCTTCCTGCACCGGATTGGTAAAGCCCATGGCCAATAAGACCAGATCGGCGTCTATTTCAAATTCGCTACCTTTGACTTTCTGGAATTTGTCATCAACTTTATAACAGCGTATGGCCGCAAGATCGCCAGCTTCATTGGCGACAAATTCCCCTGTGGCCATGCTCCATTCCCGGTCCGCACCTTCTTCCTGACTTGTCGACGTGCGCAGCTTCATGGGCCAATTCGGCCAGACCAGTTCTTTATTTTCATGGGCCGGTGGTTTGGGCATAATTTCTATCTGGGTTACCGATACGGCACCTTGGCGGAATGAGGTGCCGACGCAATCCGAACCCGTGTCTCCGCCGCCGATGACGACGACTTTTTTTCCGCCGGCCAGAATATCCTTTTCGTTGGGCAGTGGCTCGCCCGCGTTGCGCTGGTTCTGCTGGATGAGGAAATCCATGGCAAAATATACGCCGTTTAGCTCCCGGCCCGGAATGGGCAGGTCGCGGGGCTGCTCTGAGCCACCCGCAAGGACGACCGCATCATAATGTTCTATCAATCTCTGGGCCGGAATATCCTGACCCACATTCATGCTGGTCCAAAAGGTCACGCCTTCCTGTTCCATTTGTTGTACGCGCCGATCAATCAGGCCTTTCGCCATTTTAAAATCGGGGATGCCGTACCGCAGCAGCCCGCCCGCCCGCCGATTTTTCTCATAAACGGCAACGGAATGTCCCGCGCGGGTCAATTGCTGGGCGCAGGCAAGCCCGGCGGGCCCTGAGCCAACCACGGCGATTTTTTTGCCGGTTTCTTTCTGGGGCAATAACGGCGTAATCCAGCCTTCCTGCCAGCCCTTGTCCACGATGGCGCATTCGATGGTCTTGATGGTCACCGGTTGGTCATCGAGGTTTAAGGTGCAGGCCGCTTCGCAGGGCGCGGGGCAAACGCGTCCGGTAAATTCCGGAAAATTATTGGTGGAATGCAGAACGTCCAAAGCATTCTTCCAATCGCCCTTCCAGACCAGATCATTCCAGTCGGGAATCATATTATTCACGGGACAGCCTGTATGGCAAAAAGGGATACCGCAATCCATACAGCGCCCCCCCTGCTGAGAGACCATATTTTCCGGCAGTGGATTGATGAATTCATCATAATGCCTTACCCGATCCCCCGCCGGTGCATAGGTCCGTTCCTGACGGGTAAATTCCATAAATCCTGTAGGTTTTCCCATTTTCAGCTCCTCCTTTAATTCAACGTTTGGCCGGTATAGGCAGACAACACGGTTTGGGTTGGGGCCATTTCTTGCAGGGCGCGGCGATATTCCACCGGCATCACTTTGACAAATTTCGGCAGATATTTATCCTGATTCTCCAAAATAGTCTGAGCGCGTTTGCTGCCGGTGTAACGCACATGATTTTCCAGAAGGGTCACCAGACGCTCCACATCATTGCCGGACATATTATTGCGCAGCACATCCACCCGTCCGTGACTCTCAAGGTCACCGGATTGATGTTTGCGTGCCATGGCGTCTTCCTCGGGCAGAGGTTCTAATTCCACCATGGCAAGGTTACAGCGTTTATCAAAATCACCGGCTTCATCCAAAACATAGGCAATGCCGCCGCTCATGCCTGCGGCAAAATTCCGGCCCGTCTCGCCGATGACCACAACGCAGCCGCCGGTCATATATTCAAGGCCATGATCGCCGACCCCCTCAACCACGGCGATGGCCCCGGAATTGCGCACGGCAAACCGCTCCCCCGCGACACCGCGAAAATAACATTCGCCGCTGATGGCGCCGTAAAGCACGGTATTGCCCACAATGATGCTGTTTTGCGGGTCAATTTTACTGTCGGCAGCGGGATATATGATCAGCCGTCCGCCGCTAAGTCCTTTGCCCACATAATCATTTGCGCCGCCGGACAGCTCTAGCGTGACCCCTTTGGCGACAAAAGACCCGAAACTTTGTCCTGCCGTTCCGGTCAGTTTGACATGGATGGTGTCATTGGGCAGGCCGGCAAAGCCATATTTTTCTGCAATGCGGCCCGACAATAATGCCCCGGTAGAGCGATCCGTATTATGGATGGCGGCTTCGATTAATACCGGTTTTTTATGGGCCAGCGCCTCTTTGGCTTTGACCAGTAGTGTCCTGTCCAGAACCGCGTCCAGATTATGCTCCTGGGTTTTTGTGTTATATATATCGCTGCCTGCGGCGGCGGCGGGCATGTGGAACATACGGCTAAAGTCCAGACCGTCGGCCTTCCAATGCTGAATGGCGGTATTTTTGGATAATAAATCTGGCCGGCCAATGATTTCATGCAGATGACGAACGCCCATTTCGGACATGATTTTTCGGACTTCTTCGGCGACAAAGAAGAAATAATTGATCACATGTTCCGGCTTGCCTTTGAATTTACGGCGCAGCACAGGGTCTTGGGTTGCTACCCCAACGGGGCAGGTATTCAGATGGCATTTTCGCATCATGATACAGCCCGTGGCGATGAGCGGGGCGGTCGCAAAACCAAATTCATCGGCCCCAAGCAAGGCCCCGATGACCACATCCCGGCCCGTTTTCAGGCCGCCGTCCACTTGAACGGATATGCGATCCCGTAATTTATTAAGCACTAAGGTCTGCTGGGTCTCTGCCAGTCCCATTTCCCACGGGCTTCCGGCGTTTTTAATACTGGTCAGGGGGCTCGCGCCCGTACCGCCGTCATATCCTGATATCGTCAGATGATCTGCCTTGGCCTTGGAGACACCGGCGGCAACAGTTCCGACACCGATTTCCGAGACAAGCTTGACGCTGATCCGGGCCGTTGGGTTGACATTTTTCAGGTCGTATATCAATTGGGCCAAATCCTCAATGGAATAGATATCATGATGAGGCGGCGGGGAAATCAGTCCCACGCCCGGCGTTGAATGGCGCACCTTGGCAATCACGGCATCTACTTTATGGCCGGGTAATTGACCGCCTTCGCCAGGTTTTGCTCCCTGGGCCATTTTGATCTGGATCTCATCCGCGTTGACCAGATATTCCGTGGTGACGCCAAAGCGGCCTGAGGCCACTTGCTTAATAGCACTGCGCCGCAGGTCACCGTTTCTATCGGGGGAAAATCTATCGGGTTCTTCGCCGCCCTCTCCGGTATTGGATCTGGCTCCTATGCGGTTCATGGCAATGGCGAGGGTCGTGTGAGCTTCGCGGCTGATGGCCCCAAAGGATATGGCACCGGTGGCAAAGCGTTTGACGATTTCACTGGCCGGCTCCACCTCATCCAGGGGGATGGGCTTTTTTGCCAGCTTTATCTTAAACAGCCCGCGCGGGGTCAGCAGGCGGGTGGATTGTTCATTGATGGCCTTTGCAAAAGCATCATATTGTTCCTGATTGTTGCCGCGCACGGCATGTTGCAGGCTGCTGACACTTTCCGACGTCCACATATGGTCTTCCCCGCGAAGGCGCACGGCATATTCACCGCCCACATCCAAGGCGTCGTCATAGACAAGACTATCCGTGAAGGCCTGCTCATGGCGCATGATGGTCTCGCGGGAGACTTCTTTCAGGCCAACCCCTTCGATGGCGCTTTGGGTCTTGGTGAAATATTTCTCAATAAATTCACTATTTAGCCCCACGGCATCAAAAATTTGGGCGCCGCAGTAGGATTGATAGGTGGAGATGCCCATTTTGGACATGACTTTCAAGATCCCCTTATCAATGGCCTTGGTATAGCGCATCCGCGCTGTTCTCGGGCTGATTCCTTGCTGATCGCTTGATGTAAGGGCGTCGATTGTTTCAAAGGCAAGATACGGGTTGATCGCTTCTGCGCCATATCCGGCCAAAACGCAGAAATGGTGAACTTCCCGGGCTACGCCGGTTTCGACCACAAGTCCGACAGATGTGCGCAGACCCTTGCGGATCAAATAATGATGTACCGCAGATGTGGCGAGCAGCGCCGGAATGGCCATGCGCCCTTCGCTTACGCCCCGGTCGGACAGGATGATGATATTGTCGCCCTCGATCACGGAAACTTCGGCCAGAAGACAAATGCTTTCAATGGCATTATCCATGCTTTCTTCCCCTTGCCCCCCTTTACCTTGGCCAGAGTTATAAGTAACATCGATCGTTACGGTTCTGAAATTATTATCGGGAATATCACCGATAGTCCGTATTTTCTCCAAATCTTCATTGCTTAAAACGGGTTGACGAACTTCAAGTCTTTTGTGGGTGCCGACACCTTCAATATCGAGCAAATTCGGCCTTGGCCCGATGAAAGAAACCAGCGACATAACGGCCTCTTCCCGAATAGGGTCTATGGGCGGGTTGGTCACTTGGGCGAAATTCTGCTTGAAATAGCTATAGAGTAATTTTGATTTACTGGACAGGGCCGAAATGGGCGTATCTGTCCCCATGGAGCCGAGCGCCTCCTGCGCGCTGCTGGTCATGGGCGGGAAGAGTAATTTGATGTCTTCCTGTGTATATCCAAAGGCCTGCTGGCGTTTTAACAAAGGCACATCAGTTGAATGATGGGGCGCAAATTCTGCGGGCAGATCTTCCAGTTTGATACGTGTCCGGTCCAGAATTGCACCGTAATTATGGGTGCTGGACAGCTGTGCCTTGATTTCTTCATCGCTGACGATGCGGCCTTGTTCGGTATCAATCAGCAGCATCTTGCCGGGTTGCAGGCGCCATTTTTGAACAATTTTATTCTCGGGGATAGGCAGCACACCCATTTCGGATGCCAAAACAACCATGTCGTCATCCGTCACAAGATAACGGGCCGGGCGCAAGCCATTTCGGTCAAGGGTCGCGCCGATCAGGGTGCCATCGGTAAAGGCCATGGCGGCGGGGCCGTCCCAAGGCTCCATCAGGGCCGCATGATATTCATAAAAGGCGCGGCGTTTTTCATCCATCAATGGATTGCCGTCCCATGCTTCGGGGATTAGCATCATCATGGCATGCACGATGCTATAGCCTCCGGCGACGAGCAGCTCAAGCGCATTGTCAAAGCTTGCCGTATCTGAAATGTCTTCTGGTATCAGCGGCCAGAGTTTTTCAAGATCATCACCAAGCAGGGTGGATTCCATACTGAAACGCCGGGATGCCATCCAGTTGACATTGCCGCGTACTGTATTAATTTCGCCGTTATGGCACACCATACGAAAGGGCTGCGCCAAACTCCATGTCGGAAAAGTATTGGTGGAAAACCGTTGATGAACAAGGGCAAGCGCGGATTTCATGCGCTTATCCAAAAGGTCGGTATAATAGACACCAACCTGACTTGCGAGCAGCATGCCCTTATAAAGCAGGGTGCGGCTGGAACAGGAGCAGGCATAATATTGGCTGGTGTCTTCAGTCATATCAAAAGTGATATTGGAGAGCTGCTTGCGGATCAGATAGAGCTTCAGTTCAAAACCCGCATTGGTCTTGTAACTGTCACCAATGCCGACAAAGCCTTGAATAATGGCTGGTTCCGAGGCCTTGACGCCCTCTGAAAAACCACTGTTATCGGTGGGGACATTGCGCCAGCCCAAGAATTTTTGACCTTCCTGGGCGACCAGATTTTCAAAAGTCTTTTTGATTTTGTCAGCAACAGCTTTTTCATGGGGGACAAAAATCATCAAGACCCCGTAATCACCAAGCTTTGGCAAAGTTATTTTTTCTTTTTTGGCCGCAGATTGCATGAATTCGTCGGGCATTTGTATGAGGATACCGGCCCCGTCGCCGGACAAAGGGTCCGCGCCTACAGCGCCCCGATGGGTAAGATTTTCAAGAATTTTTAAGCCATTGGCCACAATATCATGACTTTTAATGCCTTTGATACTGGCAACAAAGCCAATGCCGCAGTTGTCATGTTCGTTGACAGGGTTATAGAGACCCTGAGCAGAGGGTAATCCGGTGTTTTTTTGGCTGTTGATCTTTTGATCGGCACCGTTTTGTGGCAGCTTTTGGTTCATTCCTTAAAATACTCCTCGACTAAAAATACTTTATGTAGATTTCGCGCAAAAAACCTGCCCTCTTCGCGATAAAGAAAGATTGGTTTTAAACACTGTTTTTAAAGTCAGTTTATGACGTTTTATTCTATTGGCTTTTCACTATATATTTTTTTGTAACAGGCCGTAGAATTTTGTCTCACATAATGCAAGTGATGGCACATAAATCTGACGTAAATTTTCTGCAATTTGTACTGTTATTTACAAAATTAATTGCAGGGTTGAACTCTTAATAGGTATTTTTCTACTGATTTTTAAGGTTAAAATCAAGCAATAGGTTGTTTTTTTATGTGCGGTGCAGCAGAAATATTAAGAAAAACACTTTATTTTCAGAGTGTTAGAATAAAATAAAAAAATTATAATTTATCATATGCTATTCTCGCTCAAAAAATAAAACAACGGCACTGGTTAAAAATCAAGCAAGGGATGATTAAGAATTAGGCAACATGATAAAATTTGAGGCATTTTCAGGAAGCGGCAGGATGCGAACATCTTACAAATATAAAATCATTGATTCAGATTCTATAGCGCTTGCAAAAAACGCGATCAGGACGTAAAGCTGAAATATGAGAATGCTTCTTCAAACAATACATGATCTGCCCATATTTCACGCTGTGCCGGAAATTTTGCAGCGATTGCGGGACCATAACAATCTGGTATTGCAGGCCCCGCCCGGTGCGGGAAAGACGACAATTGTGCCGCTTTGTCTTATGGATCAGTCCTGGTTTAAGGGGGGTAGCCGAATCATCATGCTGGCCCCCCGCAGGCTGGCGGCCCGCACGGCGGCGCGGCGCATGGCAGATCTATTGGGCGAAAAGGTTGGGCAAACGGTGGGCTACCGCGTTCGGCTTGATCATAAGGTCAGCGCCCAAACACGGCTTGAAGTGGTTACGGAAGGGGTGCTCATTCGAAAATTACAGCAAGACCCGGAATTGGAGGGCATTAGCGCGGTTATATTCGATGAATTTCATGAACGCTCGCAAGAGGCCGACCTTGGTCTGGCCCTATGCCTTGATATTCAGCAAGGCCTCAGGGAAGATTTAAAACTGATCGTTATGTCGGCAACATTGGACGGCGAAAATGTCGCGCGCCTTATGGGCGGCGCGCCTATTGTGACCAGTCAGGGCCGCACCTATCCCGTGGACTTGCGGTATCTTAATCGCCCGCCGCCGGCCACAGCCCCCATTGAGCGCACGGTGGCCGATGCCATATTGCAGGCGGTGCAACAGGAAAGCGGCAGCATTTTGGCCTTTTTGCCGGGGGCCGGGGAAATTGAACGTTGCGCGGCGATCGTCAGAGGGCTGGGCTTAGGCCAGAATGTCATCATTGCCCCGTTATATGGTATGATGCGGTCGGCAGATCAGGATCAGGCGATCCTCAGTGCGCCTGCGGGAAAACGTAAAATTGTTCTGGCCACGGCCATTGCGGAAACCAGCTTGACCATCGACGGCATATGCATAGTGATTGATGGTGGTCTGGACCGCAGCCCCCGCTATGATGCGCGGACGGGGATGGCCCGGCTTGAAACTCGCAATCTGTCACGGGCCTCGGCAGAACAGCGGGCGGGCCGGGCGGGCCGAACGGCGCCGGGCATATGTTTTCGCCTGTGGACAGCGGCGGCCCAGCGCGGGTTAATGCCTTTTTCGGTCCCGGAAATTACCAAAGCGGATTTGGTGCCACTGGCGCTGGAACTGGCCAATTGGGGAATCAAAGACCCGGAAGAATTACGCTGGCTTGATGTGCCGGACAGCGGGTCAATGGCCGCCGCGCGGGCTATGCTGATGTCGCTTGGCGCGCTGGATGGCGCAGGACGAATTTTGGCCCATGGCAAAAAAATGGTTTCGTTGGCCATGCATCCCAGATTGGCTCATATGGTTCTTAAAGCAAAAGAGATGGGGCTGGGCCGGCTGGCTGTGGAAATAGCGGCTTTATTGGCCGAGCGGGACATTCTGCGGCACAGATCAACGGATTTGCGCCATAGGCTGGAGGCCCTGCGATATTTTTGTGCCGGTGACAGACCCTCGGCCCAGCGTATGGGCGGTGATCTGGCGACCTTACAGCAGGTTAAAAGACAGATGGAAGGCTGGTGCAAATCTTTAAAAATATCTTTAAAAACATCTGCAAAAATATCTAAAAAAGAAGATAGCCCGCTGAGCAAAACCGGCCTTTGCCTCGCGCTGGCCTATCCGGATCGTATCGGGATGAGGCGCCGGGGCGCAGAGCCGCGCTACCTTCTTTCCGGCGGTTCTGGAGCGGCATTGGATGCCGCAGACAGCCTTGGCGGTGAGAAATATTTGGCGATTTGTCATTTGGCCCCTAACAATTATAAAGGGTTAAAATTTAAGAATGTTCAGGAGTCGCGGATTTATCTGACGGCCCCCTTGGATGAGACAGATATATGGGATGTTTTCTCTGATCAGATCATGACCGTTGAACAGATCGAATGGGATGAGCGCCGCCAGTTGGTTCAGGCCCGAAAAAGGCAAATGCTGGGCCAATTGGTGATCCATGAGGAAAAATTGAAAAATCCGGCATCAGGCCCAGAATCTGGCCCAGAATCTGGTCAAGTGATGTCAGCCCTTTGTCACGGCATCCGAAAAATGGGCCTTGCGTCATTGCCTTGGGATAAACAGAGCATCGCTCTTCGGGCGCGCATTTTATTCTGCGCCCGTTATGACCCCGCCGGGAAATGGCCCGACCTGTCCGATGAGGCTCTTTTGGCCGGGTTGGAAGACTGGCTGGGCCCTTATCTGGAGGGGATCATGAGCCGCGAACAGTTAACGTCGAAATTGGCTTTGGCGGAAATCCTGAAGAATTTCCTCACATGGCCGCAGCAAGGGGCCTTGGATCGTCTGGCCCCCAGCCATTATCCCGTGCCGAGCGGCTCTAAAATTACGCTTGATTACCGCGATGCCCCCCCCGTATTGGCCGTGCGGCTGCAAGAGATGTTTGGTCTGGATAAAACGCCGGCCATTATGGCGGGCAAGGTAACCTTGTTGGTGCATCTGTTATCTCCGGCGGGAAGGCCCATTCAAGTGACGCAGGATCTGGAGAATTTCTGGGGGTCTAGTTATGAGGCGGTTAAAAAAGATATGAAGGGGCGCTACCCCAAACATCACTGGCCAGATGACCCGCTGGCCGCCAAGCCAACCAGCAGAAGCCTTAAAAGTCGCCAGAAGAAAAAGTAAATTATTTTAATTAAATTTTTGCGACAATAATACGGGGATGTGTCACGGTTTTTGGAAAGTCAAGACTAAAAGGATAAATACTAGCTGTTGACATTAATCAAGGGTCAAAATACCATATCTTGTGTTGAGGGTGATCTAAGGGTGTTTAAGATCAGATAGTTGTTTTACTACAAGGCTCTAGTCGCAGGGAATATAAAAGTCATAATAGATCGATATATAGTGCTTCGGAATCTGAAAGACGACGTTATCCCACAATTGAAGGGAATGATAACTTCATTTTATGCTAATGTAAGGCTCGGAATGAGCCTGTGCAATATTATAGTGGGTTGATCACTGAAGTGGTGAATGTGAAAGAGGGAGTGTCCGGCGTGTCGGGAATGTTATTTAAAGAGGCTGTGCAGATAAAGAATCATTCGCGGGTGGAAACCATCCCTGAGCGGGATGATTTGCTCACGGCTTTTGGCAAGGCGACCCTGAGGGACCGTTATTTATTGCCCGACGAAGATTTTCAAGATATTTTTGCCCGCGTCGCCAGTTATTATAGTGATGATCAGGCCCATGCGCAGCGCCTCTATGATTATATCAGCAAGCTTTGGTTTATGCCGGCCACACCCATCTTAAGTAATGGCGGCACCAAGCGCGGTCTGCCCATTTCCTGCTTTCTTAACGAGGCTAATGACAGCCTGCAGGGCATTGTGACCCTGTGGAATGAAAATGTCTGGCTGGCCTCAAAAGGCGGCGGCATTGGCAGCTATTGGGGGAATTTGCGGTCAATCGGTGAAGAAGTATCGACCAATGGTAAAACCTCGGGCATTATTCCGTTTATTCGGGTGATGGACAGTCAGACTCTGGCCATTTCCCAAGGTTCGCTCCGGCGCGGCAGCGCCGCCGTATATCTGCCCGTCAATCATCCCGAGATCGAAGAATTCATTGAAATTCGCCGGCCCACAGGCGGGGATCCGAATCGCAAGGCCCTGAATCTTCATCATGGGATTACCATCTCTGATGCTTTCATGCGGGCCGTGGAAAATGATGAAGAGTGGGCGCTGCTGAGCCCCCATGATCAAACGGTACAAAAGACAGTATCGGCGCGCGGCTTATGGATTCGTATGCTGACGGCGCGCATTGAAACCGGTGAGCCCTATATGCTGTTCAGTGATCATGTGAATAACGCGATCCCCGAACATCACAAGCTTGCCGGACTGAATGTCAAAACATCCAATCTCTGCTGCGAGATCACCTTGCCGACGGGAATGGATCATCTGGGCAAAGAACGCACGGCCGTATGTTGCTTATCTTCTATCAATCTGGAAAAATATGATGACTGGAAAGATGATGAACTTTTTATCACGGATGTGATGCGCTTTCTGGATAATGTGCTGGAGGATTTTATTGAACGTGCGCCGGATACTATGGCGCGTGCCACCTATGCAGCCATGCGCGAACGCAGTGTCGGCCTTGGCGCCATGGGCTTTCACAGCTTTCTGCAAAACCGTATGATCCCTTTTGAATCTGTTATGGCCCAGGTGTGGAACAAGCGCATATTCAAGTATATTCAGGACGGTGTGGACAGGGCGTCTAAATTGCTCGCAGAAGAAAAAGGGGCCTGCCCGGATGCCGCCGACTATGGTATAAATGAGCGTTTTTCAAATAAGACCGCCATTGCGCCGACCGCGTCTATTTCGATCATTTGCGGTGGGGCCAGCCCCGGCATCGAGCCCATCGCCGCCAATAGCTTCACGCAAAAAACCCTGTCGGGCTCTTTTAATGTGCGCAGTCAGGCATTGGATCGTCTGCTGACCGCCAAAGATAAAAATACCGAAGAAGTCTGGTCGTCTATTTCTATAAATGGGGGGTCGGTTCAACATCTTGATTTTCTTGATGCCCTTGAAAAAGATGTTTTTAAAACCGCCTTTGAACTGGATCAGCGCTGGGTGATTGAACATGCGGCTGATCGGGCCCCGATGGTGGATCAGGCCCAATCGATCAATGTTTTTCTGCCGGCAGATGTCCATAAACGGGATTTACATCAGATTCATTTTCAGGCCTGGAAAAAAGGCGTGAAAAGTCTGTATTATTGCCGATCTCTATCTATTCAGCGGGCGGAAAGCTCTGACAGTGCAACGGCAATATCCAAAGAGAATTCACAGAAAGCCATGGTGAGGGGCAGAGAGATTCTTCAGGAATCTGAGCTGGAAAGCATGGACTATGAAGAATGCCTGTCATGCCAATAAATGGGCCAATAAATGTGTCTTGCCAAGAAAATACCATCCGTAATAATCGTCTTTAAATAGTTAAGGTAATCTGCCCCATGTCCCTTCTCGAGGAACGCATTGTTTATAAACCCTTCCAATATCCCTGGGCCTATGACGCCTGGCTAACGCAGCAACGCATTCACTGGTTGCCCGAAGAAGTCCCCATGGCCGATGATATTAAAGACTGGAATATGAAGATTACCGAAGGGGAAAAACATCTGTTGATGCAGATTTTCCGGTTCTTCACCCAAGCGGATGTGGAGGTGAATAATTGTTATATGCGCCATTATACTCAGGTTTTTAAACCGACTGAGGTGCAAATGATGCTGGCGGCATTTTCCAATATGGAAACCATACATGTGGCGGCCTATAGTCATCTTCTTGATACGCTTGGCATTCCCGAGACCGAATATGAAGCCTTTCTCAATTATGAGGAGATGAAGGCCAAATATGACTATATGCAAATCTGGGGGGTGGAGACAAAGACAGATATTGCTAAAACACTGGCGGTATTTGGCGGCTTTACCGAGGGTCTGCAGCTTTTTGCGTCTTTTGCCATTTTGATGAATTTCCCGCGCCATAATAAAATGAAGGGTATGGGACAGATTGTCACTTGGTCTGTGCGTGATGAGACGCTGCATACCAACAGCATCATTCAATTATTTCATACTTTTGTGCAGGAAAATCCGGAAATCTGGACGGATGAACTACAGCATGACCTGACAGTGGCCTGCAAAACCATTGTCGATCATGAAGATGCTTTCATCGATCTTGCTTTTGAAATGGGCGATATAGAGGGGCTAACGGCCGCAGAAGTGAAGGAGTATATCCGCTATATCGCGGACCGTAGGCTCACTCAGCTCAATCTGTCACCAATTTATTTCATTGGTAATAACCCGCTGCCTTGGATGGATGAAATTCTGAATGGTGTTGAACATACTAATTTCTTTGAGAATCGTTCAACAGAATATTCAAAAGCCTCCACCAAAGGGAACTGGGAAGAGGCCTTTGATTAATTTGTGTGCCATTTCTTGAGGGTTTGACGCGCGCGGTCTTTTTCAGAGAAGTCTATTCTGGAGGCCACGGCCTCTGCCAATATTTTTCGGGCTTCTCCGCGCCGGCTCAGCTTGTCTAATGTCATGGCCAGATGGTATTTTATTTCAGGATCGCTGAAGCGTAAAACCAAAGCCTTTCGGAGCAACGGCAGCGCAATTTCGGGATTGCCGCGCTGACTTTCTATCCAGGCCAGAGTATCCAGAATATTGGGATTGTCCGGGAGAATCTTATGGGCTTTTCTGGCATAGTTTAACGCTATATCTTCGTTCCCGAGGCTAAAATTAACGCTGGCGGCATTATTCAGGATGATCGGCATATCTGGGCTATTTTCAAGGAGTTTATCGTGGAATTCGACAGACTTTTTTATTTGTTTATCCTGTTTGTAAGCTGTTCCCAGAACTAAGGCAGACCTAATGTCTTCCGGATATTTGTCATGCCAGTCTTCCATTGTGGCGATAGCTTTTTTTCTTTGGCCGGACTGGCTATAGGTACGATATAACCCCAGAACAGCGACAGGATTATCACCAATTTTGAGGGCGGCCTGATAAAATTCTTCGGCTTTGTCATATTCCTTCAGGGCAGCATATAGTTCTGCTGATAATATATCCGGCGCCGGATTATCTTCTTTGGTGATGGCCCGGAAATGGGCCAGAAGCGCAAAACCATCCGCACGGTCAGCCTCATCAATGGCTATTTTAATCAGGGCAATATAAGCATCGGTAAGGTCAGGATTCCAGGCCAGAGCTTTTTGCAGGGTTTTACGCGCGGCTTTTTGTTTATTCAGTCTGAGTTCGGCGTTGGCCAAGGTTAGCAGGGCATCGCCCTGTTTTATGGCATATTCAACGGCAAGTTTATAATTTTTGATCGCTCGGGTGGGTTCATTTGCCTTTTCAAACAGGTGCCCGAGCAAGCTATAGGCCTGGGAATGTTTAGGGAAATTTTCGGTAAAACCTGAGGCGGTCTCAAGCGCCGACTTGAGATCATTATTTATCAGAAACCCCTCAACCAGACGGCTCAGGGTCGCAAAATTATCACCATCAATGGAATAGGCTTTTTTATACCAGAATAAGGCATTCTCGGGGTCGTTATTTAATTTATATGTATTCCCAAGCTCCAGCATTAGAAAAGAGCTTTCCGGGCTTTTCTCCAATTGCTTGTGCAGTTTTAAGATGGCTTTGTCCGCATGACCTTCAATGACATCCATACGCGACAGATGCACCAGACTTGTGATATCATTTTCATCAATCTGCAATGCCGCAAGGTAGCTTTCCCGGGCTTTTCTGTGGTCTCCGGCAAGGCCAACAGCGGTACCATACAGGTTAAGCAGGGGGACATTTTCAGGGTCTTTATCTTTCAGCTTCTGAATGATAGCCACGGCTGTGTCATGTTGCCCGGACTGTTGGTATGCCTTGGCCAGCAACAGTTTTATGTCCAGAGAGTTCAGATTATGCTGCTGCGCCGTTAAAAGATTTTCAATGGCGGCCCCAATAGAGCCGGCGGCCATTCTCCCTCGGGCAAGGTTGGTGAGGCTTTCGGGTGATTCTGGCAGTATTTTTGTGACCGTCTCAAGGTAATGGTTGGCTTTTCCAATATTGCCAAGTTCCAGATAGACCAATCCTAGCATGGTCAGAATGGTTGGGTTGTTTGGCTGGTGACGGGCGGCTTCAGACAGCACCAAATTCGCGGCTATGGGATCGGAGGCTTGCAGCTCCAATGCCCCGAGAAGCCGCATGGCACCAATGTCGCCGCGTTCCAATTTTAAATATTGCTGCAGACTCTGCCGGGCTTCATCAAGATTGCCAAATTGGAAATTGGTCAGTCCAGATAAATAATAATATGTCGGATTGGCCCGCATCATTTCCGGGGGAACGGAACGCAGAATATTTATGATGGCAATCATATTGGTATTGGCGCTTGAAAAGTCCCCCTGCGCGGCTGTGATAACGGCTTTTAAATATCTGGCCCGTGGCTCTCTTGGTATCAGTTGAAGAATAAAATCCACATCTTCATTGGCTTCGTCATATTTTTTGACGCCAATATATAAGGCCGCGCGGGTCAATCTGGACATGACATTGGTATCATCAATAGCCAGCGCTTCGTTAATGGTGTCGATGGCTTTTTGATGAGAGCCGCGTTGTTTGTAAATTTTTGATTTTAGAATCAGGGCATTGGGATATGGTTCTGCGGTCGGCGGAATGGTATCAATATAATCAAGAGCAGGCCCAAATTGCTTATGAACCGCCGCAACTTGCGCCAGCCCGAGTTTGGCCTGATAAAAAACAGGGTTGCGATCCAGAGCTTCCTGATAACTGCGTTTGGCATTGGCCAGTTTTTTATGACCAAAATAGGCTCGGCCGCGCAGGTAAGAAATTTCCGCCTCAATAGCATCATCACGATTACCGTTATTTATAACGTCCAAAAGATATTTATTCTTGCCCTGCAGGATATAAGCATGGCCAAAGAGAACAATTAATTGATCGTAATCAGCGCCGCGCTCCCGGGAAAAATCAAGTTCGATTTCCGCGCCGGCACCGTTGCCTTCCTTAATCAGGATTTTGGCCATTAAGATACGGGAGGGCAGATGTACGGGATTAACTTTCAGGGCATTTTTAAGATGAATCTTGGCTTCTTTTCTTTTTTCCTCATGAAAATTAATCAATGCGTTTTCATAGCTTTGTTCCGCCTGTTCTGATTGTGCCTTATTAAGGGCCAGTGCGGGCGTAACTGTGATCAATGCTGTGAAGGCAATACACATCCACAGGGCAAGACGTTTCAGAAATTTCAATTTTAACTTTACGGATTCTGAATCTTCTGACTTTAAATTTTCTGGTCGGGCCTTCTCAAGCCGGAATTTTTGTAAATTAGAATATCTTTTATTATTTTTTTGATGATGTTCCCGGTACATTTACCTTGCCTTTACGTCTTTATATTACGGTTAAGTCATGCTTGGGATTACTTATGGAGCAAAATGTATAATAAATTATTGCGAATGGTTTTTTTCAAGAAAATCATTCAGCCACAATATGTTTCAAAACGGGACAAATTTCAGAATAGAGTCGGAAAACCTTACAATATTCTGATTCGGTTCATGAGAAATATTATATAATCTATTGTAATTAATAGTTATTTTATTTTTGGCATGCTAATTGCTTTGATTATTAACAAACAATTTACGTATGTCATATATTTAGATTGATAGAGTATCATAATTAATAAATTAAAGATTGGGCAAAAGAATGACCTTTAAAAAGATATTTTTAACCGCAGGTATTATCGCCGTAGGAGCCATATCAGCATCAGCATCAACAATCATTGTTGATAATGCACCAGGAACGCCGAATGGTACGTCTGGTGCTTTTTCCTATATTGGCAAGGGTAGTTCCAAGGATTATATGGGCGGCTCGCGATATGATATCTATAGCATGGAAGTATCCCGTGTGAATGGATTGATGACGGTCAGGATCAATACAAAATTTGTTGATTATAACACCAAAAACGGCCTTAATTTCGGCGACTTGTTTATGAGTACAGAAGGGGTTGATGGAAGACCTGTCTGGGATCCGACAGGTGATCCTGCGGATGGATATAAAGACGATAATTCTTTTACAACCGGAACCCAATGGGATTATGTTTATGATTTGAATGAGGCAAGAAATCTTACGGGGAATGATATCGATAATACGTCTGCGCAATTGCATGAATTAAATGATTATGATTTGACGAAATCGGGGGACAGGAATAATTTTAAATATGGTAGCTCGCGCGGCAATAAAACCCAATTATACCGTGTTAAGGATGAAGATGACGCCTATGCGAATTCATTTGGCACGGGGTCAGTAGAAACAAGTACCAGCAACAATTATCTTCAGTTTGTTTTTGATGTTTCCGGCACACAGCTTGCGACCGCAGAACAAATTGCGTTTCGTTGGACCATGTCATGTGCCAATGATATCATTGAGGGTGTGGTTGATTTTGCCGCAACAGTTCCAGAGCCAGCCGCGCTTGGTCTGTTGCTGCTTGGTCTGGCGGGGGTTGGTTTTGCCCGCCGGCGCGCGCGGACGACATAATATAATTTCCGCCAAAATATATATGACGGCCCCCAAAATTTCGGGGGCCGTTTTTTATGATACTGCTTGGGATTTAGATGTTTGCTGCTAACCTTGTGCCCTGATCTATGGCGCGTTTGGCATCCAGCTCTGCGGCGACATCCGCGCCGCCGATGAGGTGATAAGGCTTTTCAAGCCCATCCGCAAGTTCGCGCCGGGGGGTTTGTCCGGCGCAGATGATGATATTATCCACGTCAAGGATATGACTTTCACCGCCTGCGCTATAATGCAGGCCCTGATCATCAATTTTTTGATATTCGCAGCCGGAAACCATGGTAATCCCCTTATTTTTAAGGCCTATTCGGTGGGCCCAGCCGCTAGTTTTCCCAAGCCCGGCACCAATTTTTGATGCCTTGCGCTGCAGCAGGGTTATGGCGCGTTTTGAAGGGTGAACCTTGGCGGCCATGCCTTCTACGCCGCCGCGCGCGGTGAAGGTCATATCGACCCCCCATTCTGCCATGAAGGCCGGAATATCAAGGCTGGTGGATGGGCCATCATGGCTCAAATATTCGGCCACATCAAACCCAATGCCGCCGGCCCCGATGATGGCGACTTTGTTGCCGACTTTTGCGCCTAGAATAACATCTTTATACATCAGGGTTTTTTTATGGGAAATGCCCTCAATGTCAGGGGTTCGCGGTGAAATTCCGGTGGCAAGGATAATCTCTTCGAAATCACCCTTGTTTAATTCTGCGGCGGTGATGGGGGTATTTAAATGAAGTTTGACGCCGGTTAAGTCAATTTGTTTGGCGTAATAGCGCAGGGTTTCCGAAAATTCTTCCTTGCCGGGAATGCGCTTGGCCAGATTAAATTGTCCGCCGATTTCGGCGGCGGAATCATATAATGTGACGTCATGACCGCGCATGGCGGCGGTGACAGCAAAAGACAGCCCCGCAGGGCCAGCGCCGATAACGGCCAGCTTTTTGGGCCTTTTGGCGGGCGTAATGATAATTTCCGTTTCATGGCAGGCTGCCGGATTAACCAGACAGCTTGATATTTTACCGACGAAAATATGATCAAGACAAGCCTGATTGCAGGCAATGCAGCTATTTATTTCATCGGCGCGATTTTCAGCGGCCTTGACAACAAAGTTGGCATCAGCCAGAAAAGGCCGCGCCATGGAGACCATATCCGCGTCGCCCCGCGCCAATATTTCTTCGGCGATTTCGGGCGTATTGATCCGATTAGAGGTGATCACAGGAATGGATAAGGATTTTTTGAATTCCGCCGTGACCCAGGTAAAGGCCGCCCGGGGCACTTTTGTAATGATGGTGGGAATACGCGCCTCATGCCAGCCAATGCCGGTATTGATCAGAGTCGCGCCGGCTTTTTCAACGGCTTGCCCGAGCATGATGACCTCATCATGGCTGCTACCGCCTTCGACCAGATCCAGCATGGACAAGCGGAAGATGATGATGAAATCTGTGCCGGTACTTTCCCGAACCCGCCGAACAATCTCAACGGGCAGGCGCATGCGATTTTCATAGCTGCCGCCCCATTCGTCAGTTCTGTGATTGGTGCGTGCGGCAATGAATTGATTGAGGAAATAACCCTCAGACCCCATGATTTCCACACCGTCATAGCCCGCCTTTTGCGCGAGAACAGCGGAGGTGACGAAGCTTTCGATTTCCTGCTCTATTTCTTCGGGCGTAACCTCGCGGGGGACAAAAGGATTTATCGGGGCCTTAAGGGGCGATGGGGCAATCAGCTTGTCATTAAAGGCATAGCGGCCTGTATGCAGGATTTGCATGCATATTTTGCCGCCCGCCTCATGCACCGCATCGGTAATGACCTTATGGTGATCCACATCCTCGTCAGTTTCCAGAATCTTTGAGCCGGCATGAACGGATGCCGCGCGGCTTGGGCCAATGCCGCCCGTGACGATCAGGCCAACGCCGCCCCTCGCCCGTTCTGCGAAAAAGGCCGCCTGGCGTATATGGCCGTCTTTGGCTTCTTCTAATCCCGTATGCATGGATCCCATAAGCACGCGGTTTTTTAAGACAGTGAAGCCCAGATCAAGGGGGGTCAGTAATGTGGGGTACGGGGATGATGACATGGGAAAACCTCTTTAAAATTTAAATGTCACAAAGATATGGGCCATTTATAACAACGCAATTTGACAGTGTCAAGATTGATGGGTAAACTAGGGTCAGAACCTTAGGGTCTGTGGACAATTACTTCAGGGTTCTGGCTTGTCCATTATGGTATATAGGCCTTAAAATCAAAAGCGGATTTTTTATGACTTACCCAAGAATAACTGGCCCAAAAAATAATTGGCCTCAAAAATGAAAAAAGCCCGGTATCATCACGGGGACCTGCGTCATAGCCTGATAAAGGCCGCCCGTGATATGATCAAGGAGGGCGGCATAGAGGCTGTGTCTTTGCGCAAACTCGCCGACCGGGTCGGGGTATCGCGAACCGCGGCCTATCATTATTTCAAGGATAAAAACATTTTGCTCTGCACCTTGGCGCAGGAAGGTTTTCATATCTGGCAGGAAGAAGCCGACCGGATTTTTCAGGATGAGAAGATGAGCCATGAAGATCGCTATAAGGCTTATATTCGCTGGTATATGACCTATGCGCTGGAAAATGCAGAATATTATGATCTGATGTTTGGCCGTGCCATATGGAAACAAAATACGGCCACGGAAAATTTAAAAGCCACCGCCTATGATGTCTTTCAAAAACAGGTGGCGATTACCCGCCAATGGCAGAAATACGGCGTTTTGCCGGCGGGGGAAGACAGTCTTCGGCTGGCGCAGGTCACTTGGGGCACCTTGCATGGTTTGGCGCGGCTTCTCATTGATGGCATCTATAGCGATGACAGCCCTATTGATGAAATATGCGATTGTGCGGCCAATCTATTGATGGATAAATAAAAAAGGGAAGCCATGAATTCTCATGACTTCCCCATATAAAATATTAGGTAAAATATCTTTTTCAGAAGAATTAGAAGTTCATTTTGGCTTCAATGCCCCATTTACGCGGCTCATTAACAAAACCAGTCAGATTATTAAAGTCAATGCCGCCAGTCCGTGACAGGTTATTGGTGATGTTACGGATATAAGCCGCCACCTGCCATTCATTATCGCCGTGGACATATCCTGCGCGCAGGCCACCTTCAAGCAGGTTCTTTTCTGAGAATTCAACAGATTCATACAAGAAGAAATTAACGCGTGAGCGATAGGCCCAGTCGGTAAAGGCAAAGATTTCGCCGCTTGCAACGGGAACGCTGTAGCGGGCGGTGAAATTCATCACCCATTTTGG
>JAJRQU010000127.1 GCA_024280095.1 Alphaproteobacteria bacterium
ATTCAAAGCGGGAAAGGCCAGCTGCCAGGCAATAATATCCCCAACCAGAAAACCGATAACGCCCCAAAAGACGGCGGCAATGGCCCCGGCCTTGATCACCCCGTCATTGTAAAAAACACCAGCAGGTGATTTCTCGGCCGCGACCCTGCCATTGCCGGGGTTCCCGAATTTTATAACTGCAAAGATGCCAAGGGCAAAGGCAAGAACCATGATGTATCCATGAAACGCCATGGGCGCGGAGCTGGTTTTGGCAATGATGAAAAGTGCCATCAAAACACCGATGCCGAGGCTCAGAGAGGTTAATCCTTTTGCCAGACTATTGACGGTTGGGGGGGGGCTGAGGTTTGTCATTTTAATAACCTGAATTTTAAATGTTGAATGTTCTTTCTATTCAATAACCCGGTGTCAATTTGCATGTTACTAAATATATTGAACAGTTATATTTATTATAAATTGAACGATTAAGCTATTCATATCGACCAATCATTGATGCAGGTCAACAAAAAATCACAATATCTGCCTCATGAAAAAAAACTATATGATTTTTTATATAAGAAACAAAGTGAGAATGGCTTGAGGGCGTTAATTTAAAGAGATATGGTAAATTTGAAATGTTAGGATATTTAATAAGGAAAATGATAAAGTGACATATGAAACCATCAAAAAGATTTGCATATTAAATATTTTACCATTTAGAAACGGCATGGTTATTCGGGCCAATATTCGGGCCAATATTCGGGCCAGTGTAAGGTTGGGTATCATTGTGGTTGTTTCGGGCTTGGCGGCCTGCGGAAATCAACATAGTGACGGGGGCGGTCGCCATGTCAAAGAAGTTCATAAAAGAATTTTAACCTTGGACAGCCACGTGGATATTTCTTCTGATTATACTTTTGAGTCGGCTTTTGATCCGGGAAAATTGACAGACATGAAAGTCGACATCCCCAAAATGACGGCGGGCGGTCTGGATGCGGCCTTTTTTGTGGTGTATGTGGGGCAAACTGCGCGAACAGAAGAAAATTATGTGACGGTTAAACAGGATGCCCTGCGCAAGTTTGACGGGATTCACAGGATGACCGATGAACTTTATCCGGATCAAATCGGCTTGGCTTACAGTCCGGCTGAGGTTAGGCGTATATATAGAGAGGGTAAAAAGGTCGCCATTATTGGCATAGAGAACGGCTATGCTATCGGCAGGGACATTGCGCTGGTCGAAGATTATTATAACCGGGGGGCCCGATATATGACCTTGGCCCATAATGGGCATAACGATATATGTGACAGCGCCCAGCCCAAGGAAAAGCTGGGCGATATACCGGCAGAGCATGGCGGTGTTAGTGATTTCGGCGCGCAGGTCATCGGTGAAATGAACCGGCTTGGTATGATGGTGGATATTTCGCATGTGTCG
The DNA here is from genome assembly GCA_024280095.1 of Alphaproteobacteria bacterium. Taxonomy (GTDB): domain Bacteria; phylum Pseudomonadota; class Alphaproteobacteria; order Sphingomonadales; family Emcibacteraceae; genus Paremcibacter. The sequence continues at coordinate 1,406 of JAJRQU010000127.1, forward strand.
ATGGATTGTATGACGCAGGCGGTAAATATATCCAAGGCCCCGGCTATTGCATCTCATTCCGGGGTTCGGGCCTTGGCCGATCATCCCCGCAACCTGACGGATGCGCAGATGACATTGCTGGCGCAAAGGGGCGGGGTCATGCAATTGGTGGCCTATTCGGGTTTTTTGAAAATTGATACGGCGCGAAGCGATGCCATTGATGCCCTTGCCGAATCTGTCGCTGGGGGCCATGGATTTTCTTTGGATGATTATGAAAATATCGAGCAAACAGATGAATGGCAGAAGGGCCGACAAGAAATTGATGAGAAATATCCCTTGGCCACGGTCAAGGATTTTGTCGACCATATTGATTATGCCGTAAGGCTTATTGGCATCGATCACGTAGGCATAAGCTCTGATTTTGATGGCGGGGGAGAAATCATTGGCTGGAAGGATGCTTCAGAAAGTTTGAATATCACCCGTGAGCTCATGGCCCGGGGATATTCAGAAGAAGATATTGCCAAAATATGGGGCGAAAATCTGCTGCGAACCTGGGGCGTTGTGAATGGAGTGGCGGCGGAGATACAAGCTGCCGGAATACATGAATGAGCGGCGTTGGTATGTCACTATAGGGGGAAGGTTTTTTTCTTAAAATGAATAAATTTTTATGCAATTCTTTACAGGATTTTCATATGTCCCCGATAAAGTCAGGTTAAGTAGAGTGATTAGCAAGTGTGATTATTCTGTGACAATGGCAAACCGCCGGTAACAGCGGGACGCAAAGCCTCTGGTCCTTATTAGAGTGTTCGTAAGGGATAGCAGGGTTACCGTAAGGAGAAAATTTATGGCGCATTCAGAAAAAATGAACAATACAACACGGCTTACAAATAACTTTGAATATAAAAAAGAGCTGGCTTTCCAGCTTGTGAAACGATTTGGCATGACAGCCGCCCGGCAGACATGCATTGAAAATAAATGGGATGAGGTCTTAAAGGCAGTTGATTCCGTCAGGGCCCATTAGAGCGCTCTGCGCTTAGATACGGCCAATTTGATGGTTTGTTTTGGCCCACCGGAGGCCGGGTTCTTTTACGCCATGGCCACGCTGGTTTTCTTATCCGATGCGCCGTATCGCATTGCTAAACTCACCTTGCCATGACGCAAAATAATCCCGGTCAAATAGCCGTATCTAAGCGCAGGGCACTAGTACTCACTCAATAGGCTTCAGCTTCTTTAATTCTAGCAAGTTTTGCTGTTTTAATGTGGCATTTTCCTTGAGGGCATGCTTTTCCATGCCCATCTTCTGTACATGGGTCTGATTTTATTGTTGTCCCATAGCATATCCGACTCAAGTTATTTCATTAACCATGAATTTATTTCAAGTTTTGGACCTGAACGGCATATATCTTTCGTTGAATTCAAGAAAACCTTAGAAAATACACCCCCAATAAAATTCTTATTTTTTTATAACCGGTCAGTAACATTGGCTGCCTAAACCAAAGTAATAATTTAGTTTTTTACTATTATGCAATGTTATTACATAATGAAATTATGATAAAATTCCTTGTCAAGTTAAAGTTTTTTTAATTTTGACCCTATGGGGGTCTTGTAAAGCACACGGAAATTAGGATAGTGTGCCTACAGTCTAGCTATTCGGATTCTATATTTTGAATATTAGGATTGGGACGGACAGGGAAATCGTTTGCATGAATGCACCAATAATAATCCTTACCTTTGAGTGGGGAACGCATTTAGCTTACGAAAAAGTAAAGCAGTAAAATACTCTGAGGGGAGTAACGTTAAGATGAAGAAAAGTAGCTTAGGCATAAAGAGTAAAATCTTTGTATCTCTATCCTATTTCTATCATCTGTTTTCATTATCTTCTCTTCGTATATTACGTACCGTATTACATGGTAAAAACTTTAACAACTCACTTAAAAAAGCTGTAGGAAGAAGAATGAATATGCATCGAGTTAGAACAGCCGTTCTTTCCGCCGTTGCTGCCACCTCCCTTGTATGGGGCGCAGGTAGCGCGGGTGCCGCTGATTTGAATAAGGTTCTGGAAGTTGGAATAAAAGCAAATCAGATGGCACAACAATCACAAGAAAAAATCAACAAAACAGTTGATCAAACCGATAAAATTATTGGTGATTACAAGGCGGTTCTAAGGACTGTTGAAGGATTGCGCGTTTATAATGCGCAGCTTCAGCGGCAGATTGACCTTCAAGTGGTTGAAATGGGAAAATTAAGCAATTCCATTAAAGGTGTGACGTATATCAAGCGTCAAATTACGCCGTTGATGATGGATATGGTCGCCGCATTGGGTGATTTCATTGAGTATGACCTTCCCATTAAACGTGAAGAACGCCTTGCAGGCATTGAGCGCCTAAGAGAATTGATGGATAATCCGAATGTGGATGCGTCTGAGAAATTCCGTAGTGTATTTGAATTATATCAGATCGAAAGTGAATATGGACGCGCGGTTCAAGCCTATACCGATAAAGTTGTGGTCGGCGGTAATGAACTGGAAGTTGATATGCTTCATATTGGCCGTATTGCGCTTGTGTATCAAACCCGTGACGGCAAACAGTCCGGCATGTGGGATGTTGAAACCAAATCATGGGTTCCGCTTGCAGAATCTTACCGTAAGCCTATTAAGAATGCATTGGCCGTGGCAAATAAACAAGCCGCCGCTGATACTCTCCTGAGATTGCCGCTTACAGCACCGATTGCTGGTAAAATGGAGACAGCAAAATGAGAAAATTTATTAATGTTATAATCGCTGTTGCCATGATAGGTTTCGGTTTGAGCTTTTCGTCTTCTGCCTATGCACAAACCGCTCCAAAAGCCAAAAATCTTGATGAGCTGCTCGAAATGGTAAGGCAGGGCGCCTATAAAGAGAGTCAGGAAAACAAGCGTCGCGAGAGAGAATTTATTCAGCAAAAATCCAAGCAGCAGTCTTTATTGGCGGGTGCACGGAATGACCAAAAAAGAGAAGAGCGTCGCTCAGATCGTCTGGAAGCTGAATTTAAAGCGAACGAAGATAAAATTACCAAGCTGGAAGAAGAGCTGTCCCATGAATTGGGCGCATTGAAAGAGCTCTTTGGTGTTCTTCAGCAGGTTTCCGGTGATGCCAAGGCGGTTTTCAGAGATTCAATCATCTCTGCCCAGTTCCCTGGCCGCGAAGTTTATCTTGATGAACTGATTGCCAAGGCATCCAGTTCCGAGCTACCGACCATCGAAGAAATTGGACGTCTTTGGTATGAAGTACAGCGCGAAATGACGGAATCAGGCAAAATTGTCAAATTCGTCGGCGATGTGCAATTTCCAAATGGTGAAATCGTTAATAAGGAACTTGTCCGTGTTGGGACATTTAATCTGGTTTCAGACGGCAAATATTTGGAATGGCGTTCTAAATACCAGAATGTTTCCGAATTGCCGCGTCAGCCACAATCACGGTTCTTAGAAACAGCTCAGGGTTTGCAGAATGCAGAAACAGGCATTGCGCCATTTGCACTTGACGTTTCACGCGGCGCTATTTTGAGTTTGCTCATTCAAGACCCAAGCATCAAAGAGCGTATTGATCAAGGCGGCATCATTGGCTATATCATCATTTATGGTTTAGGGCCTCTCAGCTTATTGTTGATCATTGTTTCCGGCCTGAAACTGGTGGTAACGCGCGGTAAGGTTAAAGCGCAAATCCGTAGTGATGAGCCGAATGACAATAATCCGCTGGGCCGCGTTCTGGGTGTTTATGACCCGGCCAAATCTGTTGATGTTGAAACACTTGAGCTAAAACTTGATGAAGCAATTCTGAAAGAAATTCCCGCTCTTGAACGCTTCTTGACCATGATTAAGGTGATTGCCGCGATTTCGCCGCTAATGGGTCTCCTTGGAACCGTTACCGGTATGATCAACACCTTCCAGTCCATGACATTATTTGGTACTGGTGATCCGAAGCTGATGGCCGGTGGTATTTCACAAGCACTTGTCACGACTGTTTTGGGTATTGTGGTGGCCTTGCCAACATTGTTCCTGCATTCAATCGTTGCTGGATGGAGTAAGGATATTGTCCATACTCTTGAAGAGCAGAGTGCCGGAATTATTGCCGTCCATGCGGAACAGAGTCAAAAAGGAACCTGATCATGTATGAGCTGATAGATTTGTTTGAAACTGTTCGTGATTTCATGGAGAAGGGGGGGCCTGTCCTGAATGCGATCTTCATCATTATCTTTCTGCTCTGGGCTTTGGTGTTCGAACGGATGATGTATTTCAAAACCGGACACCGTAAACAGGTGAATGAGGTTATGGCTAGCTGGGAGGCCCGCGCAGAGCGGACTTCCTGGCACGCCCACCAAATTCGCAAAGCCATGATCAGTCAGGTGACCATGGATCTGAGAAGTAATCTGCCGCTGATTAAAACATTGGTGGCGATTTCCCCCCTTATGGGGCTACTTGGAACTGTATGGGGTATGATTGAGGTTTTCGATGTAATGGCAATCCTTGGCAGTAGTAACGTAAAGGCCATGGCGGCCGGCGTTTCTAAGGCCACAATTCCGACGATGGCCGGGATGGTTGGCGCACTTTCCGGTGTGTTCGCTGCATCCTTTCTTGAAGGCCGGATGAACAAGGAAGCCGAATTGCTTGAAGACCATTTAACCAAAGACCATTGAGAGAGTAAATATGCGTAGACACGCTTCAAAAACCAGTGATGGAGATGCAGAAATTGATATGACACCGATGCTTGACATCGTGTTCATCATGCTGATCTTCTTCATCGTTACCGCCTCCTTCCTTAAAGAAGCTGGTATCGAAATTAACCGCCCTGATGCTTCCACCGCGGTGAAAGCGGACAAGGCAAATATAATGATCGCCATAAGTGACAAAGACGAAGTCTGGATGGAAAAACGCCGGGTTGATGTGCGAGCTGTTCGGGCCA